>JALLON010000074.1 GCA_027717925.1 Acidobacteria bacterium AH-259-G07
TAGTGCTCCTGGTGGTTGCCGCCGACGAATCGGTTATGCCCCAAACTGTCGAGCATTTTCAGATCTGTAAGCTGCTCGAAATTCCGCGAGGCATCATCGTTATCACGAAAAAAAACCTGGTCGAAGAAGAACTTCTGTCTCTGGTTGAAGTAGAGGTTCGTGAGCTTGTTCAGGGAACCCGGCTGGAGAGAGCTCCAATTGTGGCCGTGGATAGTGTTTCAGGTGAAGGCATGGAACTTCTCAGCGAAACCCTGCTGGAGGAAATTAGAAAATCCGAGGAAGAAACCGTTTCGCTACAAAGTTCACGTCAGGTATTTCGTCTCCCGATTGACCGGGTTTTTACAATTCGGGGATTCGGAACGGTTATCACTGGAACCCCCTATGCCGGTTCTTTAAAGAAGGGGAACGCACTAACCGTCCATCCCAGCGGCAGAGCGGGGAAGGTACGAGGGATCGAGATTTTTAAGCAGAAGACCGACTTGGCCGTCGCCGGCCAAAGGACGGCATTGAACCTGAGCGGGCTGGAAAAGGAAGATCTGGAAAGAGGAATGGTGATCTCGGCAGCCAACACCTTTACGCCGTCCCACATGGTTGACACAATCGTGCACTTACTGGCGACTGCGGCCCGTTGCCTGAAACACCGCGGTGTCATACGATTTCACCACGGAAGCGCGGAACTGATTGGTCGGATCTACCTCCTTGAAGGTGATCAACTTCGCCCCGGCAAGTCAATGCTGGCGCAGCTGCGACTGCAGAGCCCGGCAGTGTACTGTCCCAAAGATCACTTCATACTGCGCCGTTACTCCCCAATTACAACCATCGGGGGCGGTGTGATTCTCGACGGCATTCCCGAGAAACACCTGAAGAAGGACTTAGCCCGTCTCCTTCCCGAGTTAAGAAAGCTGCAGTCAATGTGGGAACTGCAGGACTCTCAAATTGATAGTGCCTTGGTGGAGTATTTTGTCAAATTGCACGGTTACGCGGGCATTAGCCTGCCCGACTTGGTCTCACGCACCGGTTTTCTGAAAGAGTATTTAATAGACCTTTTGAATCGGCTTGATTCCACGGTCTTGGTTTCCCAAGAACCAATACTAGCGGTTTCCAAACCGGGCCTCGAAGACTTAAAAACGCATATCCTCGACTTCCTGGCCGATTTTCACTCAAACAAGCCCTTGGCTCCAGGTGTCCCTCGAGAGGAGCTGAAGGAGAGGTTTTTGGCGAGAAGCAGTAACTCTTATTTTCAATTTGTTCTGGACCTGTTGAAAGATGAAAAACAGATTCAAACTAGTGCAAGTACCCTCTCACTGTATGGGCGACAAGTAGAATTGAGCCCAAAGCAGGAGAAGGTGAGAGAAGAGATTCTGAAACTGATCAAGGAGAAAGCATTTCAGCCACCCGGGTTGGACGAACTCGTACAAAAACTTCCCCATGATCCTGATGACGTCCGCGATGTCTACTATTTTCTTTTGCAGCGCGGAGAGCTGATCCGGGTGAGCGATGACATTGTCCTTTGGTACGACCAAATCACCTTTCTGAAAACGCAATTGAGACGGTCTTTTCCCAGTGGTCAAACCTTCACGGTGCCGGAATTCAAGAACTTGTTCAAGATCAGCCGTAAGTATGCAATTCCCTTCCTGGAGTTCCTGGACCGCGAGCGAGTCACGCGGCGCATAGGCGACAAGCGGCTGGTGCTGTGATTGACAGGCGAGAAAGCTAAGCGTAAGATGTTGATGGAAGGATAGGTGAGCATATATGGGCGGTCTTGGCATGTGGGAATTAATAGTTATTCTGCTGATCGTGATTGTGATTTTTGGAGCGAGTCGGCTTCCGCAGCTTGGAAAGGGTCTTGGCGAAGGCATCCGTAACTTTAAAAATTCTCTGAAGAGTGGACAAGACGAGAAGGCCGAAGAGGAATCCGAATAGGAACAACCTCAGAACTCGAATTTTCTCAAAATTGTTAGTTCCCTTTTCCAATCTGAATTAATTCCGACACACTTCAATTCAATCTCTTCCTTCAAATACTTCTTCAACACAGGCATTACTCTGTGGAATTCGAAAAGCGGAGAGATCAGATACAGTAAAGGTGACTCCCTGGAAAGGGGTATTTTCGGGAAATATCCAGCTCGCTGAAAGTCTCCTTGCTTGAGGTGATGCCAGACCCGTTCCCAATAATCGAGTGCCTGGAAGATCAAGTCCAGGTCCTTATCAACTTTTAGCTCCAAAACCGCCAGACGCCCGCCCTTCGTGGCAGTCAAAAGATCCAGAACCTTTCGCTCTCCATCCAGGTAAGTGGGGACCTGAGAATAAACGACATCCACAAAATCAGCGTTAAAAATCGAATGATCGCTGACGATGAGACTTTCCAACCATCGTTCCTGTGCCAGACGATAGTATGGATGTTTCGGCTCAGTTGGCGGGAAACAGCGTACTTTGCTGACCTGCTCCAAGTGCTCCTCAAAGTCGGCCAACGTGGACGCGGTCAGCAAACAAGGATCGGCTAAGTTGAAAAAGCACTGATCTCTATTGTTATCGTGCCAGGCAATTCGAAGTCCGCGAAAAGACAGCTCCCAGCGCCCATGACGAAAACTCAAATGAAGCAAAGGGTGCTCTTGCTTGATCTGATGAAGAAGAACAGGGACATTTTCTCGATAAGGAAAAATAACGTAGGGCCTTCCCAGTTGGGAAGATTTCACCGAACGGGGGTAAATCTTTTTCAACCGGGACTTCGGCCGATAGTCTCTTCCTGACTTCTCCTCTAGTTGATACTCATAACATATCAAGGGGAGTTCTAGTCGAGGAAAGCTACTCAGCAAACGCGTAGTCCAACATTCTGGAATGAAAATCAGAATCCGGTCGACACAACCCTTCCTGCGGAGATGGTCCCACCACAAAATGGCGGATGAGAGAACCCGGTCTGTGAGCTCGACTGTCTCTCCCGGATAAATAGCCACTGCTGCCAAATGGTGACGACCATCCCATAAATGGAGCCTTAACAGAGCGGCAGTCTGGTGGCGATTCCGGTCTGTTCCCGTCAAGATTTTGAGAATTTTCCAATGTGGGAAGCGACTTTGGAGCAAGTTCAGAAAGGGAGTTCGGAATCGTTCGCGGACAGCTGTTCTTTCTTTTTCGGGAAAAAATCGCAGATGTCCCCCGCCCCTGATTCTAAACTCTATTCCCGTCTTCAAAAGGCGTACTTCTTTAATCCGCTTCCATCTGTCCTGGAACCACACCGTCGGCGGTTGGGTTCGAATGGAACTCTTTAACTCCGGATGATAATCCAGGTATCGCCCCAGGAAATCGACATCTTCTGGACCCATTTCGTATATTTCACCTATCACTATAAACGTCGAATCTCCCCAAAAATGCGAAAATTTTGTTGGATTTAAGTCGAGGGGGTCAGACCTTCAAGACACGGCCCCTCTTTTCACCTGGTTTCCGAAATAACCCATTCCAAATAGGGTGCATATCCACTGTCGATGGAGAAAGCAATGACTTCCGGCACGTCATAGGGATGGAGTTCTGCAATACGATTAGTCAGTCGTTGTAGCCGATCTTCCGCCGTCTTGATTACCATCAAGTGCTCGGTAGCACGCTCCAAAGTTCCCTTCCACTTGTAAATTGAGGTTAAGTTGGAAATAATATTGACACAGGCTGCGAGTCGCTCTTCTACCAACTGGTGAGCGATCCGCTCGGCAGCCTCGTGGTTGTCAATGGTTGAGATTACAAGGTAGATTTTAGGCGTTTTCATCACCGATGATATTTAGCCCCAAGGCCAAGCGCGAACTTTCCTGGATCTTGCTATTCACCAGTTGTCTTACCTTAATGTACATCCTGGTGTTTGGAGATGGTGGTTTTGTGCAAGTCCGCAAGTATCGGGCAGAGCTGCAGGATTTGCAACTTGAAAATCTCCGTCTTCGAAAGAAACACCGCGACTATCTGGAAAGGATCGACAGACTTAAAACCGACGCTTACGAAATCGAGCGAATCGCTCGAGAGCGTTACAACTTCGCCCGGCCGGGCGACATCATTGTGAACCTGCAGGAGTAGCGGTTTCGGGTTCCAAGTTTCAGGTTTCAGGTTCCACGTTCCACGTTTCAAGTTGTAAGCTCTGAGTTTTGAGTTCTCCTTTCTAGCTTCTGGATTCTGAATTCTGAATTCTGGATTCTGGATTCTTATCCGCTTAACCAGATCCGAGTGCGCGCTTCACTTGCCGGAGAAAGTCGTCGGGGCCAAGGTAACCAACGACGCGCGCTTTCTGGACTTCGTTTCCTCCAGCATCAATGAAAATAATTGTGGGGACACCGCCCACAGTAAACTGTTTCCGCAGTAATTCGGCCTCTGGTGACTCGTAGTGCGTTAAATCAACCTTCATCATCATGAATGGAGTAACGGCTTCGATCACTTCTTCATGGCTGAATGTGAACCGGTCCAACTCACGGCACGGAATACACCAGTCAGCATAAAAATCGAGAATGACTGGGCGTCCTTCCTTCCTGGCTCGATCAAAAACAGCAGGGTCGTACTGTTGCCAGGCGATTGTCGCCCCTGGTGTTTGGGGGATTACAGCATAAAGACCGATGGCCAGGATGAAAACTCCTGCAGTTTTCTTCAGCCAGTAAAAGGCTTGACCGCCATTACTACTTTTATCCAGCCAGCCCAGAAACACGGCGGCGATGACGGCTAAAGCGAATACGATCCAGGGCACTATCCTATCCGGAAGCAGCGGAGCGATGAAGTAGAGGGCCAGCCCAAGCAGCGCAAAGCCGAACAACCTTTCAACCCAGAGCATCCAAACGCCGGATTTCGGCAATTTCTTCAGTCCACCCGAAAAGGTCCCCAGTGCCACGTATGGTGCCCCGAGACCCAGGGACAGCGTGAAGAACATCCAGAACCCAAGCCACGGATTGCCGGTTGCGCCCACGTAGGTCAGCAGCCCAAAGGTCACCGGGCCAACGCAAGGCGCGGCAACGATGCCGACGACCAGTCCCATAGTTAGTGCGCCAAGTATTCCGCCGCTAGATCCCCCAGAGATTTTCCGCCTAATGAAACTGGGTGCCTGAATCTGGTACATTCCGAACAAACTCAACGCCAGGACCACCATAATCATAGCAACGCTCACTAAGACCCAGGGATTCTGCAGTAGTGCCCCAAACATTTTCCCAGTCAGGGCGGCGATGACCCCCAACGTGGAATAGGTGATGGCGATGCCAAGCAGGTACATGAGTCCCAGCCCGAAGACGCGCCACGTCTTGCCCTCACTCTGATGGCTGAAATAGCCGATAGTCACTGGGATCATGGGATAGACACAGGGGGTTAGATTCAACGCCAAGCCGAGGACAAAGAGAAACGGCAGAGCCACAAACAATCCGTGCTCCTCGATAAGGCGGGCGAGATCAGTTTGAGCCAAGCTCAAGGCATTACCCAACCAGGAGAAGAGCCTTGCTACTGCCCATCTTCGGGGGGGCTGCATCAGTTTGAGCCAAGCTCAAGGCATCACCCGGGCCCAGAAAGGCGGGCGCCGTGAACGCGACGGACCCAAAGAGATCTGAGTTGATCGGCCGGCTCGGTTGCTCCAAGCTCGCAATGTGAATCGGGATCCTGATGTTGTGGAGGGCGGGAGCCAAACAGATCTCGTCGTTGCAGGCCTGGTATCGAAAAGTGCCTTGCATGACCTTCTGGCCGGGTGAGCTGGACTGTGCTATGGTCACAGGAAAGCGGACGATGACACGCCCTTCATAGACATCCAGCTCCTGTTCGGCAAAGGCGAATTTGAGGCGGACGGCGTCCGGGTACTGGATCTCACCGAAAGTGAAACCGTCAACCGCTTCCAGGCTCAACTGTGTGGGAATCAGATAGCTAAGCGTAGGCTGGTGAGCGTTGATGTGCCAACCTTCCTGCAGGTCCGCGATCACGGCCACTTGAAAGCTGCTGCCCGGGTGTACATTGTCCACCGAAAGCGCAGTCTCGATCTTGACCAGTTTCTCCCCACTCAGCAGTTGTGCCTGAGCCGGCGCGACGGCCGAGGCAGAAGTGGGAGCGGAGACGTTAACCTGTGTCATGAGTGTCTTATTTTTCGGCGGCAGGCACAGCGTGTCGCTGCACATCATGAATCTAACCTTCACGGGCAAACTGTGGGTACCCGATGGCGCTGTGGGCTGCACCTTGAAGGGGATGAGAAAATCGACCTTTCCTTCGAAGTACTCGGTGTTGATATCAAAATTCTGGTCAAACCAGGTCAAGGGCAGGGGTTGTTTGACAGATCCGGCCGGGCTAAAAACCGCATTTTCCACCACCGAGATGGATGTGGGAATCGGGCCCCCTGGAGGTTGGCTCATGGAATAGAGATGCCAACCTTCATCAATGTCCGCACTGAGAACCGCCTCAGCCTGACTTCCAGCAATTAGCGTCTCCTGCTCCACGCCCAGTCGGAACCGGACCTTATCTTCACCATACGTGAAGGTCATCAGGCAAAGGAACAGCAAATAAGCAATACGAGCTTTCATTTTCAATAGCTTTGACAAAAAACTGGTGTGCCGGGTTCCTTTTGCGTGTTCATTAACCAACCCATTGGTTGAAACTCGCTAGTCCGGATTATTTATAAATGTCTGGCCAGGCATTCATGAATAATCCGGACTAGCGAACTCGCTGATATACGATCTTGCCTCTGACGATCGTCATTACGGGCGCGCCGTGCAGTCTCCAACCGTGAAAGGGACAATTCCGGCTTTTCGACCTGAACTTTGTTGCATCGACCATTATCTCACAATTGGGATCAATGACAGTGATGTCGGCAATTGCCCCCTCCTCCAGGGTCCCTCGGCCTAACTTGAGAATGCGATCGGGATTCGTACTAAAAAGTTCCACCAGGCGTGAGATCGAGACAGTGTCGCGTCGGATTAAGAATTCCCAGGCCAAAGAAACCGCTGTCTCCATGCCGATGATCCCATTAGCCGCCTCTTCGAATGTTGTCTCTTTTTCCAGACGCGTGTGTGGAGCGTGATCCGTAGCGATGCAATCAATGGTGCCGTCGGACAACCCTTCTAACATCGCCCGGACATCCGATAAGGTACGTAAAGGTGGTTTCATTTTGAAATTGGTGTCGTAATTCTTAATATCCCCATCATGCAAAATAAAGTGGTGGGGAGTCACCTCACAGGTCACCGCGATTCCCTGCTTTTTTGCCTGGCGCACCCAGGAAAGGGATTCTTTGGTAGAAATATGCGCAACGTGAACCCGCGCGCCGGTGATGCGGCTTAACATGATATCACGAGCCACGTGCAGCTCTTCCGCTGTTCGATTCATTCCCCGCAGCCCCAGCCGCGTAGAATCGGCACCTTCGTTCATAAGACCTCCGGCGGCCAGATGCCGATCTTCACAATGATCCACAACCGGGATATCGAAGATCTTTGCATACTCCAAAGCCCGCCGCATGATCTGGTTGTTCGCAACTGGATTTCCGTCATCGGTGATCGCAACCACTCCCGCCTTGACCATTTCCCCAATTTCAGCCAGTTCTTCTCCCTCTAGTCTTTTCGTAATGGCCCCTGCGGGAGAAACATTGACCCAACCAGCCCGGCGAGCGCGCTCCAAAATGAAGCGTGTGATGGCTTCACTGTCGTTCACCGGTTGGGTATTGGGCATGCACATGACGCTAGTGAATCCTCCGGCTGCAGCTGCCTGGCTCCCTGTTAAAATCGTCTCTTTGTCTTCGCGTCCGGGCTCACGCAAATGTACATGCATATCGACAAAACCCGGAGCCACGATCCATCCGCGGGCGTCAACCACTTCCCAGCTCTTCTTGGCCCGAATTTCCCCGAGAGCGGCAACTCTTCCCTTTTCCACCAACAGATCTCTCTTCTTCTTCAGCTTCTGCCCGGGATCGACAACAGTTCCACCCTTCAATAGCAGGGTCATTGCTCTGATTCCTCACTGGTACCAAGCAAAAGGAAGAGCACAGCCATTCGGACCGCCACACCGTTGGTGACCTGTTCCAGAATGACCGAGTACTCCCCATCAGCAAGCTCAGGATCGATTTCCACGCCGCGGTTGATTGGCCCCGGGTGCATCACGATGGCGCTTTTCTTCGGCCACTTCATTTTTTTCCTCTCGAGACCGTAGAGGGCGAAATACTCTTTGACAGACGGATAAAAGACTTCTTGTTGCCGTTCCCGCTGCGTTCGAAGCATCATCACCACATCTGCACCCTGGAGCGCTTCCTTCATGTGATAAGTCACCGTTACACCGTATTGTTCAAACTCCACGGGTATCAGGGTGGGAGGTCCACAGACCCAGACTTCCGCTCCCATTTTGCCTAACAGAAGCGCATTGGATCGCGCGACGCGGCTGTGTGCGATGTCTCCGACAATGGCGACCTTGAGATCCGCGATTTTCTTTTTGTGATCCAAAATCGTGAGGGCATCCAGCAGGGCCTGAGTAGGGTGCTCATGCATTCCATCTCCAGCGTTGACAATGGATGCATACTTGGAGTATTGGGCCAGGAGATGTGGGGCACCTGCAGCGCTGTGACGTACCACGATAATGTCGGGATTCATGGACTGCAAATTGTTTCCTGTGTCAATTAGCGATTCTCCTTTGGTGACACTGCTGGTGGCGACACTGAAATTGACGGCGTCTGCACCCAACCGCTTCGCGGCAATTTCAAAGGAAGCTCGGGTCCGGGTTGAGGGCTCGTAGAAAAGATTGATAACCGACTTCCCACGTAGTGTGGGAACTTTCTTAATAGGTCGGGCGGAAATTTCCTTGAAACTTTGAGACGTATTGAGGATTAAGTTGATGTCATCGACCGTGAGATCTTCAATCCCAAGTAGATGCTTCACGCTCAAAGGCATAGCGCACCTGACAACTGACAGCTGACAACTGAGAGCTGAGCGAGTTTCCCTGTTGTCAGCTGTCAGCTGTCAGCCCTTTCTCAAAAGCTCCCTTGTAGTTAAAAAAACACCCTCTTCGTCATCAATTGGCGAGAGTCGCACCTCCACCACCTCGCCTTCGTCCGTCTCGACATATTTTCCGACGTAATCAGCTTGAATGGGCAATTCCCTGTGTCCACGGTCAATTAGTACAAACAATTTGATTCTCTGGGGACGTCCGTAGTCGAGTACACTGTCCAGAGCTGCTCGGGTAGTACGACCCGTATAGAGCACATCATCGACCAGAAGCACATCCTTATCGGTCACATCAAAATCCAGATGCGACCCTTCCACAACTGGTTGAGTATCGATCATGGAAAGATCGTCTCGATAAAAAGTAATGTCCAAGATACCCAGCGGAAGTCGCTCTGCGGACAGTTTCATAATTTTCTTTTGAAGCCTTTCAGCCAGTGGGACACCCCTTCGGCGGATGCCAACCAGTAACATATCGCCTAGGTTTCGGTGGTCCTCAATAATTTCATCCGCAATCCTTGACAACACCAAGTCCATTTCTTTTGCAGTCATCAGCTGTCGGAGATAACTTTGTTTCATTGGTCCTCCCGAAAGCGGTGGAGATGTTAACACAGGTTGTTTGGGGTCAGGTAGGTGGTTGAAGGGGCCGTGTCTTTAAAATTTAAATTTTGGGCCAAAATTCAAATTTTAAAGACACGGCCCCTTTTCTCCCTCCTGTGTTATTCTGTGCTGGATGGCCTACTCTCTGGAAGCCCCCGTGATCGAAAATCTGAGATTTCCACAGCACAACTATCTGCTTTCCCTTCGAGCCCCGAAAGTGGCACAAAAAGTCCTTCCGGGTCAATTCGTTATGGCAGCTGAAGTGGAAAAACTATCATTGCCTTACCCTTTGCTCAAGCGCGCCATGGCAGTTTATTCTACAGCCCAGGAGAAGGGTGAAAGATCAATCATCACCCTTCTGCTGAAAGTGATTGGAGATGGAACCCGGCGTTTAGCCTCACTTCGACCGGGTGATACGGTTAGTCTCATTGGTCCCTTGGGGAACGGTTTCGACATAGGCCAGGGGCACGGAAAAATTAACCTTCTGGTCGCGGGAGGCATTGGCATTGCGTCGTTGTACCTGCTGGCCGAGAAACTAAAGCGAAATGGCCAGCAACTTCATCTAATCTATGGCGGTCAGAGCACCAAGGATCTAGTCGGACTGGACGACTTTCGGCGCCTTGAGATACCCATCTTCGTCACCACCAATGACGGAAGTCTTGGCCTTAACGGTCTGGTAACTGAAGGACTAGAAATTTATTTGAAAGACTTACCGCAGGATGACTTGCTCATTTATACCTGTGGGCCCAACCCCATGATGGAGGCTGTGAGCTCATTGGCTGCCGTCCACAACATCCCCTGCCAGATCTCGGTCGAGGCCAAAATGGCTTGCGGTTTTG
>JALLON010000075.1 GCA_027717925.1 Acidobacteria bacterium AH-259-G07
TATAGCATGATCGTGATCTTAGTTTTCGTGCCGGTCTTCTTGCTCGAAGGGCTGGCCGGCTCGTTCTTTCGACCCCTCGCTGTCAGCTATATCCTGGCCGTGGCGGCGTCGTTGCTCGTCGCCCTCACGGTCACTCCAGCTCTGGCTCTAATCCTCTTACCCGGGTCAGCAGCCAGACCGCACGGACCCGGGCTGATGCGCGTCCTTCAACGTGGTTATGGTGTCCTTCTTCCGAAGGTTCTCGATCGCCCGCGACTGGCGATTGTCGTTCTGGCCATCGTTTTCGCGACGACCGCTCTTGCGACACCTTTTTTGGGAGAGGAGTTCTTACCGGACTTTCAGGAGTACGACTTCCTGATGCACTGGGTCGGGAAGCCCGGCACGTCCATAGAAGCAATGAGGCGCATTACGATACGTGTCAGTAAGGAGCTGAGGGCCATTCCTGGTGTGCGAAACTTTGGAGCGCACATAGGGCGTGCAGAGGTCGCTGACGAAGTGGTCGGCCCAAACTTCACTGAGCTGTGGATCAGCATGGATCCCTCCGCCACATACGGGGAAACAGTCGCCAAAATCCGAGAAGTCATTGAGGGATATCCCGGGCTTTATCGAGACGTTCTCACTTATCTCAAAGAAAGGATCAAGGAGGTTTTGACGGGGGGTAGCGCGGCAATCGTTATCCGGCTCTACGGGCCGGAGCTTGACGTGTTGCGGGCCAAAGCTGAAGAAGTGGCGTCGGCAATCGAACCCGTGTCCGGGGTTACCGATCTGGTAATCGAGCAGCAGACATTAATCCCCCACGTTGAAGTCCGCGTCCGCCAGGAGGCTGCGAGGCGATTTGGTCTGACTTCGGGCCGAGTACGTCAAGCGGTCGCCACGGTGCTTCAAGGAACTTCTGTGGGCCAGATCTATGACGAACAGAAAATTTTCGATGTCGTCGTCTGGGGAACGCCCGAGGCGCGACACGACTTGGGTTCACTTAGACAAATCCGAATCGACACGCCTTCTGGCGCAAACGTCGCACTGCGTGACATAGCTGAGATCTATGTTTCTCCGACCCCAAACCAAGTCAGCCACGAGAACGGCTCGCGAAAGATCGACATCAGCTGTAACATCCGAGGTCGCGACCTCGGGTCCGCGGCTCGCGAGGTCGAGCAGGCCGTCCTTGGCGTGGAATTCGATCGGGGTTACCACCCCGAGATTCTGGGTGAATACGCGGCGCGGCAAGAGGCCCGCAACCGACTCCTTGGAGTTGCCGCGCTAAGCCTGTTGGGAATCGTCCTGATTCTGTACTCGGACTTCCTGTCCACACGCATTGCCCTGTTGCTGACATTGAGCTTGCCCTTCGCGTTGGTCGGTGCCGTCTGGAGCGCTTTTTTGAGCGGTGGCGTATTGTCACTAGGTTCCCTGGTGGGCTTTGTGACGGTCATCGGGATCGCTGCCCGCAACGGCATCATGCTAGTGAGCCACTATCGTCATCTTGAGACCGAGGAAGGGCTGCCTTTTGGAAGGAAGCTGATTCTGCAGGGTGCGGAAGAACGTCTGGCCCCAATTCTGATGACTGCCCTGACGACAGCTCTGGCGCTGGCACCGATCGTTGTCGGTGGAAGTCGCCCCGGCTACGAGATCGAGCACCCTATGGCCGTTGTCATCGTTGGTGGCCTATTTACTTCTACGATTCTTAACCTCTTTCTCACCCCGGTGCTCTATCAGGTGGTGATCCGAAAAGGAGAGTATCGAGCCGGACTAACCAGTTAGTGTACTGCAGGTCCTTCGACCATCGGAGGAATTTGGGGGCAGCGACGCAGGAGTTCACTTTGCCCTTCCCACCTTCGGAGAACAACCAGCAAAGACGCAACTAACGAGGATAAATGCTTCATGCTTCTCACCGAATGAGGTTGAGCAGAAGTTTCTTGAAAAGCTCTTCGCTTCTGTCTCAAATGACTAGCCGCTGCCAAAAGAGGGTCAAGGCAAGGAAGATCAGATTAGAAGGGAATTGATTGTATCCTGGAGAAGAGAGGATCAAGAACCATTGATCATTTTCTTCTAATAAACGTCTAAGTTGTTACGTTATTTATTACGATGAGGGCGGTGAGGAGGACACAGAGGCTAGGAATGAAATGAACTCATCGAGTCGAAGCGAATGGATTCGATCGGTGCTGGCTCAATACGAAGACCCCCTCACCCGTTATGCTGCGTCCATTACGGGCGACATTGAACGGGCCCGTGATGTGGTTCAAGACACTTTTCTGCGGCTCTGTTCGCAAAAACCCTCCCGCGTCCGTGATCATCTGGCGCAGTGGCTTTTTACCGTATGTCGCAATCGGGCCGTGGACGTGCGCAGAAAGGAGAGCCGTATGAGTTCCACCATTGAAGTTCAGCTGGAGGCTCAACCAACCCAAGAACCGGAACCGTCCAAAGTTCTGGAACAAAAAGAACAGTTGAGTCAAGTCCTCCGCATATTGGAAACTCTGCCTTCCAACCAGCAGGAAGTGATCCGTCTGAAATTTCAAAGTGGTCTAAGCTACCGGGAAATCAGTCACGTTACTGAACTTTCAGTCAGCAACGTGGGTTTCTTGATCCACACCGGGCTGAAGACCGTTCGCCAAAAACTCAACGCCCAGTCGCGTTCGAGTTCGGCACTCCTAAGGAGGGTCAAATGATTATCGATTCCAATGATCCAAGATTAACAGCCTATGCTTTAGGTGAGCTAGAGGACGAAGACGAACGTATTGAGATAGAAAAGGCCCTGAAGCATTCTGAAGAGCTTCGCCGGGCGGTGACCGAGATTCGCGAAACGGCTGCGTTTATGGCGGCAGAGCTGCAAAAAGAACCGGCCCCCGGGCTTTCCGCAGAGCATCAGCAGAGAATCGAAACCAAGCTCCGGGCGCGCCCTGCTCCCTTTTTCTTTTCAACGAAGGGCAAATGGGTAATGGTTGGTGGGCTGGCGGCGGCCTGCCTTATACTTGTCGTGAACCTCACTCCAACTCTTTACCAAAGCCGTTCTGAGCGGCTCAGCGTGGCTGAGCTTCGCCGCCCCGCAACCGACATAGCTTCCTCCGAATCAGACACCATTGATCGGCAGCTCGCTGGCGAAAGTGTAGACAACACTGAAGGTAAATCAGTTACTCAAGAAGATCACTCTCAGCAGAGACTGCAAAGTGCCAGAGTTAAAAATGAAACCTCAGATCGTGGCCGACGAGATACGCCCGCCAAAGTCAGTGACATCGAGAAAAGCCCCGAGCCTGAATCCCAGCGTTCGCAATTTCAGTTGGCCGAAGCAGACGAGGCGACTTTGGGAGGAGAAAAGGGCAAAGAGTCCGAACAGGTGGCCGGCCTTGTGAAGCAGGTGCTTGTGTCGGGCAAAGACAAGCTGTCTAGTTCGAAGCTGCGCAATGTGCCGTCTGCAGCGGGTCCTGCCGCGCGACTTAGGAGGGAAGCAAAATCCGCGGTGTTCGCGGACTCAAGACCACTCGACTTTCCCCAGCCCGATTTCAACACAGAAGCCTACGATCGGATCGTCGACAATCGATTCCTCGAGGTTTCTGAAAACCCCCTTTCCACCTTCTCCATTGATGTAGACACGGCCTCCTACTCTAACGTTCGCCGCTTTCTACGGCAGGAAATGCGACCGCCAAAAGATGCGGTTCGAATTGAAGAGATGCTGAACTATTTCTCCTACGACTACCCAGCACCTTCGGGGAAAGACCCTTTCTCGGTTCATGTCGAAGTGGCCCAGGCCCCCTGGAATTTGGGGCACCGGTTGGTCCGCGTGGGGCTCAAGGGGAAAGAGATTCAACTCGAGAAGCGACCCTCCAGCAACCTGGTTTTTCTGCTGGACGTCTCCGGGTCGATGCGACCGTCCAACAAGCTTCCCTTGCTCAAGAAAGGGATGCGCTTACTGGTGGAAAAACTGGGCGAGAATGACCAGGTTGCCATTGTCGTCTACGCGGGTGCCTCTGGGCTGGTTTTGCCCTCCACTTCCTGTGAGCAAAAGGAAAAGATCATGGCAGCCTTGGAAAATCTTGAAGCTGGAGGATCGACCAATGGAGGTTCGGGGATTCAGCTTGCCTACGAGACGGCCGTATCCAATTTAATCCCGGGAGGGATCAACAGGGTTATTTTGGCCACCGATGGCGACTTCAACGTAGGTATCACCAATCAAGGAGATCTGACTCGCCTCATCGAAGAAAGAGCAAAGAGTGGGGTTTTTCTGAGCGTGCTCGGCTTTGGAATGGGCAACTACAAAGACTCTACCCTGGAAAAGCTGGCCGATATGGGCAACGGCAATTATGCCTACATTGACACAATCAACGAAGCGCGCAAGGTCCTGGTAGATCAGATCGACTCTACTCTGGTCACCATCGCCAAGGACGTCAAGATTCAGATCGAATTCAATCCGGTGCAAGTCCACGCTTACCGGTTGATTGGCTATGAAAACCGCCTCCTGCGCAAAGAAGATTTCAATGACGACACCAAGGACGCGGGTGAGATTGGCGCCGGCCATACCGTCACAGCGCTCTACGAAATCGTACCGGCAGGAAAGAAGATCCAGATTCCGGGCGTCGACCCTCTCAAGTATCAAAAGCCTATCGAAACCACCGATGTTGCTCAAGAAGGCGAACTCCTTATGTTGAAACTGCGCTACAAGGAGCCTGATGGGCAAACCAGTAAACTGTTGGAGTTCCCAGTCCGAGACAGCCACAGAGCGTACAGCCAAGCTTCCCAGGACTTCAAATTCGCAGCTGCAGTGGCCTCCTTTGGCATGATTCTTCGGGAATCTCCCCACAAAGGCAATGCCACGTTGGACAGCGTCCTGGAGCTGGCCGAAGAAGGTAAAGGAAGCGACCCTCATGGCTATCGAGGGCAATTCCTCGAGCTGGTGAAAAGGGCCAAAGCATTGGCTGGCTCTGACTCAAGTCCAAACCGGTAATCACCGACACCAACTAGAACACGGAACTACAGTACCTCCCAGAGTCCAAGTATAGGAGACACTATGAAGGCACTAGTACCTTTCTTGTCCCTGTTTATCCTTTTCGGCCTGAGTTCGGCACAGTTGCCTGGGGCCGACTACGAAGGGCTGAAGGAACAGGCCGAGAGACTTTACGCCGAAGGATCGTATCGGCGAGCTCATGAACTTTATGTAAAGGCGGATGAGCTGGATTTGCCTGAGGCTGAAGCTCGCTGGGTGGATTTCCGTCTGACAGACACGCAATGGCGTGCCCAGGCAGCAACTCAAACTTCTGATAGCACCGAATTCGAGGAAGCTCGTCGTCAACTTGAAGCTCTGATAGGCCAAGCGCGGCGTCCGGAGCACCACGACCGGGTCTGGGCCGAAGCTCAGCAGTCCCTGGGAGATTTCTGGTGGCTCCGTCGAGACTCGCGAAACTGGGGGGCAGCCTGGACTCATTACCAGCAAGCCCTGAACTGGTGGGCCGACTCCAAGGACATGGAGACAGCCCGACGGCGTTATTTGGAAATCGTCTGGACAATAAGCGAACCCGGCTGGAGAGACTCACACTATTACTACGGCGCCTTTGGCAACATTCTCCCGCTGCAAATCCTGGAAAACGTCCTGAAAATTGCCCAGGGCGACCATGGCAAGGCTCGAGCCCACTACCTAATGGCGATGACTCTGAGGAACCAAGGAGACTGGGCACAGAAGCAGCGAGTTAGCAGAGAATTCGAGGCCGCCCTTCAAGGAGGTGCTACCAGTGATTGGTACGATGATTCTCTCTTTCACTACGCCCACTGGATGGCGAGTACGGGACGCATTACTTTTGACGAGAATAACCACTGGGTGCAGCAGCCCGACTATGTGAAAGCCCTCGAACTGTTTCGCCGGCTTGTCGAGCAATATTCTAAAGGAGAGACACGCTACTACGATGAAGGCAAGCGGCAGATCAGCGAGATCACCTCGCCAAACCTGAGTGTAGCCGTCTCAAACATATTTCTTCCCGACTCGGAAATCCAGTTTCAGCTGAACTGGCGCAACGTAAAAAAGATCGATTTCAGTCTTTACGAGGTTGATCTGACCCGCGATGTGCGCTTCCGAGGCAGTAATGGTGGATGGCTGGATTCCATTTCGCCGATGCAGCAGGCGCTTTTCAAGTCCTGGTCGAAGGAAACCGGAGACCAGGGCGACCATAAGCCTGGAGCCCAGATATTAAGGATATGGGAAAAACTGCCGGTAGGGGCGTATCTATTGGTTGCCTCGGGGAATGGGAAAACAGCCAGAGACCTGGTCCTGGTCACTGACACCTCGCTAGTCCTGAAAACACAGGGCACACAGGCCCTGGTTTATTATTGCAATGCCTTGGAAGGCTCTCCCATCACCAATGCCAGGGTTCACCTTTGGCAGTATTCTAACCAGGCAGGCAGGTGGCAAGACTGGGTGCTGGACACCAATCAGGAAGGCATCGCCGTTTTCGAGCTGGAAGTGACGTCAGCTGGACGGCAGGTCTTTGCTTTTGCCGCCCTCGATGAGCGGCAGGCCTTCGGTATCGGCCACACTCCTTACTATTCCCGGGATCATCAATGGCGTATCTACGCCTTTACCGACCGGCCAGCTTACCGGCCTGGTGAAGAGGTGCATTGGAAAATTGTGGCGCGCAAGGACAAGGACTTCCGCCTCTTCACGCCGTCCGAACAGAGAGTTGAGTTCGAGATCACGGATCCGCGTGGGGCAACGGTCAAGAAATCGGAGGTTACTCTAAATGCCTTTGGTAGTGCCTGGGGTTCGTTCGAATTGACCGATACGATGCCTCTAGGGGAATACAGCATTCGGTTTTGGGATGAGGATAGAAAACATTCAATCGGCAGCGCAAGGATGTTTCGTCTGGAAGAATACAAGTTGCCCGAATTTAAGATTAGCGTCCAGACACTAAAAGAGAACGGAAAGCAAAAAGTTTTTCGGCTGGGGGAGAGTGTCGAAGTGAGCCTTCAAGTGGACTACTACTTCGGAGCGCCCGTGTCTGGCGCCGAGGTGGACCTGTTGATCTACCAACGACCATTTCACCACTGGTGGCGACCGAAGCGCGATTTCCCCTGGCTTTACCAGGAATCCTCATTTGACCGCAGTCATCAATACGGCAGTTGGAGGGGGCAAGTCGTTCGGCGAGAAAAGATCAAAACGGACGCCGATGGCAAAGCACTGTTTTCCTTTGACACGCCCGCGAACAGCAATCAGGACCAGGAATATGAGATCGAAGCGCGTGTGAGGGACTCTTCGCGTCGAGAAGTCATTGGCCGCTCCATCCTGCGGGTCACACGTCAGCCCTACTTTGCCTACTTGCATCCTCGCCACAACCTCTACCGGCCACAAGACACAGTTGAGATCAGAATCAAAGCTCTTGATGGCAACAATCAGCCAGTCCAGGTTCAGGGTACCGTCAAAGTGCAGCGCAGCTTCTGGGTGGAGATTTGGCTTAACCCGAATGGCCGTGAGGTCAAGGGGGAGAGACTCAGGAAGCTTCAGTCGGAGCTTCCGATATTCCCGCCGCCAGGGTCCTCTGGCCGAAGCTGGCGGCTCAAGTACCGGGGTTACCAGCATGAGGAAATTCTGACACGAAGTGTAAAAACCGACGGTCGGGGAGAAACTCAATTTCGTTTCTCTCCGCAGCACGAGGGCTACTACCGGATCTTGTGGGCGAGTCACGATGAACGAAGCGGACCAATCGGTGCCGAGACCACTGTCTGGGTGGTGACGAATAGGACGACGGAACTCGGATACCGTCACGGGGGGCTCGAAATCGTCCTGGACAAGGACACCTTTCGCGTCGGCCAAAAGGCTCCCGTGATGCTGACAATCTCAACCGGCAACCGATACATCCTCTTTAGCCTGGAGGCGGAAGATCTCTACAGCTACCAACTGGTTCATGTCACCGGCACGGCCAAGCTCCTGGAAGTGCCCATCCAAGAAAAGCACGTTCCGAACTTCTTCTTAAGTGCCTTGATGGTCAGTGATGGCCAGATTTTCATGGACATTAAGGAGGTCATCGTTCCTCCGGTGGAACATTTTCTCCAAGTCGAAATTCAGACAGACAAAGAAGAGTACGAGCCGCGCCAAAAGGGCAAGATCACCATCCTAACAACCGATCGCCACGGTAATCCTGTATCAGCCGAAGTGGCCGTGGGAATGGTGGACGAATCAGTTTACGCGATCCAGGCCGAATATGCTTCCGATCCCCGGCAGTTCTTTTTCGGGAGAAAGCACCAGCGCTGGGTTCAAACGAGCAGCTCCTTTCAACAAAGGAGTTATGCGCGGCTGGTGAAAGGACCAGAAGACAGTCTAATTGACGTACGCGTTCAGCAGGGACGAGATGACGCCGTTGCAAGAGAAGCAGTGGGAGGGGCTCGCCTCAAAGCAGCAGATGCACTCTATGCCCCCGATGGTTTGGCTAGAGGGGAGGCACGACAGTCGAAAGAAGTCGGTGCATTCTTCTCGGAAGCAGCTCCTGGCGGGCAGACTGGGAGCGAGCCCACAGTACAAGTCCGGAGCGATTTTCGCGCCACCGCTTTCTGGCGTTCACATGTCCTTACCGGTTCGGACGGGAAGGCTGTCCTGAGCATGAAATTTCCCGACTCACTCACCACCTGGCGCACCACGGTGCGTGCGGTTGGAAAGGACAGTGTAGTTGGCTTGGCCACATCCAGTGTGCGTACCAACCAGCCGCTGATCGTGCGTTTACAGGCCCCTCGCTTCTTTGTAGTCGGCGACAAGGTCACGCTCTCGGCCGTGATCAATAACAACACCGAAAAGCCCCTGGAAACCCGGGCCCGGTTGGAGGCCGATGGACTTCGCATCCTGGGTTTACTGCGAAACGGGCGGATCGTCAATGACCAGACAGGATCTCTTCGGGTAGAGGCCGGAGGCCAAAATCGCCTGAACTGGATTGCCTTGGTCCAGGAAGCAGGGCGCGCCCGGCTCAGTGTCATAGCGCGCGCCGACCAACATGCCGATGCGATGGAGAAGAGCTACCTCGTGCACGAACACGGGATTGAGAAGTTCATCTCGCGAGCGGGTAAGATGCGCTCGCCCGACTTGACCGTCCGTCTAAACCTCCCCTCGCAGCGCAAGGCAGGGAGTACGGATGTGACCGTTCAGTTGACACCCAGTTTGGCTGTGACGATGCTCGACGCTCTTCCTTACCTGATCGACTATCCTTATGGGTGCACCGAGCAGACAATGAGCCGTTTTCTGCCTGCTGCCATCACCACCCGAACCTTACAGGATCTGGGACTGGAACGAGACACAATCCTCAGCAGAACGTTCGGCGGAATTGTCCAGGAGCACGCCTTAAAAACTCATCCCGGGGGGTCAAAAGACCTCCGTAAGTTGGACGAAATGATCCAACAAGGACTCAAACGACTCTACGATTTCCAGCACCCGGATGGGGGCTGGGGCTGGTGGAAAGAGGGCGAAAGCGATCACTTCATGACCGCCTATGTCGTTTGGGGTTTGACATTGACACAAGAGGCTGGAATCGAGGTCAAACCGGATGTACTCAGAGGGGCCGTAGAGTACCTTGACAGGGAGATTGTGGAGGCCGAAAACATGTACGATTTACAGGCCTGGATGCTGCACGCCCTGTCCGCCTCTCACAAATCGATTCGAACGGGCACACCAAGCCGCTTCCAAGTGAGGGCCTTTGATAATCTGTGGCGCCACCGCGATCGTCTTAACGCCTATACACGCTCGCTGCTGGCACTGAGTGCTCACCATTATGGCTATGGTGAACGCGCCGGAATATTGGTTCGGAATCTTGAAAATGGAGTGAAGATAGACCGCTCTCCACAAAGCTCGGTGCTGATGCCGCAGCAAAGGCAATTAGATCAAGAAAGCATGTCCACCGCGCATTGGGGGGGAGACGGGATCTATTGGCGCTGGTCTGAAGGCGGAGTAGAAGGCACGGCTTTTGCCCTTAAGGCCATTCTGACGATTGACCCTGAAAACAAACTGATCGAACCCGTGACCAATTGGCTCGTCAAAAACCGCCGCGGAGCCCAGTGGAGTAACACCCGCGACACCGCCATCGTGATTCTGGCCCTGAATGACTACCTGCGCAAGAGCGGGGAGTTAGAAACCGATGTCGAGTACGAACTGCGTGTGAATGACCAGCTCATTGCCAGCAGAAGAGTTACACCAGAGGATGTCCTCAGAGCTCCCAGCCAATTCAGGATTGATCCGGAGTTGATCCAGAACGGAGCAAACCAGATTCGAATCTTGAAAACATCTGGCCGATCTTCTCTCTACTTTGCCGTACAGGCCAAATTTTTTAGCCTTGAGGAGCCCGTTTCA
>JALLON010000080.1 GCA_027717925.1 Acidobacteria bacterium AH-259-G07
AGGTGACCCGTTTCAGCAGCCGTAACGGCTAACTGGATGGTCTCAAGATCGCGCATTTCCCCCACCAGGATCACATCCGGGTCTTCACGCAGGGCACTGCGCAGCGCGTTGGCAAAAGAATGTGTGTGGGGACCCAATTCTCGCTGATTGAGGAGGCACTTCTTTGATTGGTGAACGAATTCGATGGGATCTTCCACCGTTATGATGTGACCTTCCTCGCTGTTATTAATGTGGTCGACCATGGCTGCCAGGGTGGTCGATTTGCCACTTCCTGTTGGACCGGTTACCAGGACGAGCCCCTTCTCCTGCTCGCAAAGCTTTCTCATGATGGGGGGCAGACCAAGCTCCTCCAAAGACAAGATTTTGGTTGGAATGGTGCGAAAGACGGCAGCTTTCCCTCTGCGCTGCAAAAAAACATTGACGCGGAAGCGGCCGATGTCACCCAGCTCAAACGAGAAGTCCAGCTCGTGAAGTTCCTCGAAGTCCTTGCGCTGGTTATCGGTCATGATGTCATAGATCATCCTGTGGACGTCCTCTTCGGCGAGTCGAGGATGATCCAGCTTCTTCATGTCACCATGAATCCGCACTATAGGGGGTTCGCCGGCGCTAATATGAATGTCTGAGGCACCTTCCTCCACCGCAAATCGGAGCAATTGAGTTATGTCCATACCTTCGTTCCTTTCCTTTCGCTTCTTAGGGATGACATAAAAGGCCCCTCTTTTCAGTTGAGATTCTCATCAAAAATTGTGAATATGCTACTACATAAAGAGCCAGAGGAACAAGGAAAAGAGGCATATTTATGCGCTTATGCGGGAAAGAAATCGGAATTATCAGCCAGGAGGCAGGAGTCAGGAGCCAGGAGTCAGCAACGTTCAAACTGCAACCTGGAACTTATAGTCTGCTCAGAACTTAAAACTCAGAACTCAAAACTCACAACTGAAACAGCAACAGCACGAAATTGCAGTATGGAGGTCTTGCGCCTGGTTCCTGGCAAAATAAGTCGTGCCAATTACACTTGCTGGGCTTTTTTTTCTTGCACCCTTCTTTGAGAGTGAATATAGTGAGTAGCCAGACCATATCAACTGGAAGGAGGATCTATGGGCAAAGAGAAAAAGGTCGACAAGGGCGGCTCCAACCTCTCCCGTCGTGATTTTCTGCGGGGTAGTACGGCTGGCGCTCTTTCCACCGGATTGCTTTCCGGGCGAGCAATGGGGGGGGCTGCCGAGGCTGCTGTTGACGTGCAAATCCTCGGGCCCGAGCCTCTCCCAATGATGCTTCGCATTAACGGTAAGACTCACCGAATGAAGCTGGAACCGCGCGTGACCTTGCTGGATGCACTTCGCAATCATCTCGACTTGACCGGTGCTAAGAAGGTTTGCGACCGTGCGACCTGCGGCGCCTGCACGGTGATTCTCAATGGAAAGCCTGCCTACGCTTGCACTGTATTGGCCATTGAGGCACAGGGAAAGGAAATTCAAACCATTGAGGGTCTGGCTTCAGGTGAGGAGCTTCACCCCATGCAGGCCGCTTTTATCGAAAACGATGCACAGCAGTGCGGTTTCTGCACACCGGGTTTTGTGATGGCCTGTAAGGCATTTTTGGACCAAAACCCGAACCCAAGCCGAGAAGACATCGAGAAAGGACTCGGGGGCAACCTTTGCCGCTGCGGTACCTACGTGGGTATCCGCCAGGCCGTGCTGGATGTCGCCAGGGCGGGGAAAGGAGGAGAAGGTAATGCCTGAATATTACTGGCCTGAAGAGGGAAAGAGGAGTTTGATTGGGAAAAGGCATTCCAGGCTGGACGGGCCGGCTAAAGTGTCGGGGAAGGCAAGGTACGCCTACGACACCAACCGCCCAGGGATGCTCTTTGGGAAAGGTTTGCGCTGTCCCCATGCCCATGCTCGGATCACTAAGTTGGATACGTCGGCGGCCAAGAAAATGCCAGGTGTTAAGGCCGTGCGCGTGGTTCAGGATGTGGGCTCAGAAATTCACTTTGCTCTGGATGAGATTGTCTTCCTGGCAGCGGTGACTGAGGAGATCGCAACAGACGCCATTCGCGCGATCAAGGTGGAGTACGAAGTTCTTCCTCACTTCGTGACAGAGGAGCAGCGCGATAAGGCTCCCGAGGCTAAACCGGCAGAGGAGGAGGTGACCGGAGAGCCGAATGCTGCCATGGAAGCTGCGGATGTTAAGGTAGAAGGCTACTATGGGATTGTCCCCATTGCTCATTGTTGTCTGGAAGCACATGGGCAAGTCTGCGAGTGGGAAGATGAGCAGAACATGACCACCTGGTGCTCGACGCAAAATGTCTCGGGAATGCCCGCACAATTCGCGGAAAAATTGAACATTCCGGCCTCCAATGTTCGGGCCGTCACCCAGTATATGGGGGGCGGTTTTGGAAGTAAATTCAGCGCTGACCGGTGGGGAATCGAGTGCGCTGAACTGGCCCGTGAGGCAGGGGCCCCAGTGAAATTGATGCTGGAGCGGGACGCAGAGATGACCGTGGCTGGAGACCGGCCTTCCGCATACGCTCGGATTCAGCTGGGTGCCAAAAGGGATGGCACCCTTACAGCCTGGGTCTCGGAATCCTGGGGTTCAGGAGGCGTAGGTGGTCGTGGTGCTCCACCTCTGCCTTATATTTTTCAGGTCCCCAACCGGCGCCACCAACACACTGCGGTGAGAACCAACCGGGCCGGTGCCCGAGCCTGGCGCGCACCGCGTCATCCACAGGCTTGTCACTTGACGATGGGTGTCTTGGAGGATCTGGCCGCTGAGCTTAGAATGGACCCTCTGGATTTATTCCTGAAAAACGTGTCCATCATGGGTCCACGGGCCAAAACCTTTGAGGAAGAGCTCAAAAAGGCTGCCGAGTTGATGGAGTGGAAAAAGAAGTGGCATCCTCGCGGAGACAGCGGCAGCGGTCGAGTCAAGAGAGGGCTCGGCTTAGCCATGCACACCTGGGGAGGCCGGGCACATCGCAGCAACTGTGAACTACTTGTTTACCCGGATGGCTCTGTCGAGGCTAAACTGGGCAGCCAGGACCTGGGAACGGGCACCAGAACAGTGATCGCTATTGTCCTGGCAGAGACCTTCGGAGTGCCACTTGCAGCGGTCAAAGTGAACATCGGAGATAGTCGATATCCCGCCTCAGGAGCTTCCGGCGGCAGCACAACGGTCGGAGGCGTCAGTTCCTCCACACGAAGGGCTGCTCTGAATGCTCTGGAGCAGTTATTTGCCAAGGTTGCTCCTGATCTTGGAGTGAGCCCCGATCAACTGGAAGCGGTCGAGGGCAGAATCCAGGTGAAAGGAAATTCCGGCAAGAATCTTTCCTGGAAGCAGGCAACTGCCAAAATCGGGGTGAACCCCATCAGTGTCACTGGTGCAAATCCAGGTGTTGGGAAGCTGAATGACAGCGGTGTGGGCGGCGTTCAAATGGCCGATGTCTCTGTCGATGTGGAAACAGGCCTGGTCAAGATCAACAAGATGGTTGCCGTGCAGGATTGTGGCTTGATCATTGACTTGAAGACTGCAGAGAGCCAGGTTTATGGAGCACTGATTATGGGGATCGCTTACGCGCTTTCGGAAGAGAAAATCGTCGATCCGGTGACGGGGCGCATCCTCAATGCCAATATGGAGTTTTACAAGCTGCCGGGCGTTGGCGACATAGGCGAGTTGGTGGTGCACATGATGAAGGGGCGCCGTTACGATGAGCGGGGTGTGATCGGTTTGGGTGAGCCACCGGTCATCTCACCCGGTGCTGCTATCGGTAATGCGGTAGCCAACGCCATCGGTGTGAGAGTACCCTACTTGCCCGCCACGCCGGATCGCGTACTGAGCGCTCTGGAGAAAGGAGGGATGGCCTGATGCAAGCCTTTGAGTATGTGAGTCCTGCCACAAAGCAGGATGCTGTCAAGTTGCTGGCCGGTGCCGGTGCGGAAAGCGCAGTGTTGGCCGGTGGAACAGACTTGCTGAGCTTGATGAAGGACTATGTTATAGCGCCGAAACGGGTTGTGAATATCAAGTCCATCAAAGAGCTTCAAGGGATCCGCTATGATTCAAGACGAGGACTGAAACTAGGCGTCCTCACCACGCTCGACCAACTGCTGGCCGACAAGAAGATCAAGCAGGAGTATTCGTCGCTCTGGCAAGCAGCCCAAGGAGTCCGCAGCCCCCAAATTCAGAACATGGGAACGGTTGGAGGTGACCTCTGCCAAAGACCTCGATGTTGGTATTATCGAAACGGATATGGTCTGCTGGCCATGCAAAATGGGAAATCCATGGTGCTCGAGGGAGACAACCGTTACCATGCGATCCTGGGGAATACCGGTCCGGCTTATTTCGTGAACGCCTCCAGCTTGGCTCCAGCTTTAATCGCACTGGGTTCAAGACTCAAGATTTTTGGACCCGACGGCGCTCGGGAAGTTGATTTGCAGGATTTTTACCTGATTCCAACCAAGCAGGGAGAGAGGGAGTACAAACTGGCAGCAGCAGAAATTGTGACCGACATCCTTGTCCCTCCGGCTTCAAGGCGAAACAATGCCACCTATGAGGTACGGCAGAAGGAAGCTCTTGATTGGCCTTTGGCAGCGGCGGCCGTAGCGCTGCAGATGGATGGAAGCCGAGTCAAGACTGCTCGAGTTGTTCTGGGACACGTCGCCCCCATTCCCTGGAGGGCCCCTCAAGCGGAGAAGTTTCTGGCCGGCAAAACAATTGGTGAGGATGTCGCTGAGAGGGCGGGAGAAGCTGCCGTAACCGGAGCGAGGCCACTGAGTGGGAATAAATACAAAATCCGGCTAGCTCGCGTGGCGGTCAAAAGAGCCATCCTGCGGGCCACGGGTACGGAGGTTTAACCATGTCTACAAGCCCGAAATTATTGAGAAACCGGTGCCGGCGTTTGCGTTCGAAGGGAATGTTTATCGATGTTGAGCCCGATCCCACAGTTCCCGATATGAATGACGGGTGCTTCTGGTGTACCCATACGATGAATGCTCTGGGACCGGATGGGAAGGGGGCCGACGACGAGAGTTGCCACCCGGGACGCTCATGCTATGAGCCTGTGTAGGGAATAAGGGAACTTCTTTTTCACTCGACCGCTCAGGCTCGAGCTTCCGTTTGAAGTTCTGTTCAAAACTTTGATAGCATAAATAAGAAGGTCTGAAATCATAAACATGGAGGTAGACGAAAGTTAAAATGAGAAAAGTATTCTTCAGTTTGATCCTCGCCGTTGTGCTGTTGGCCCCCTTAAGCGCTGCGGACGCGACGATCGTGGGAGACTATGTGGAAGCGCGGACTGCAGATGTCTATACCGGTTCCTGCTTTGCCAACGCTGAAGTCAACCTCACCGGCCAGGAAGCAATTATGGCGTGGCGTGTTCGCCAAGGCAGCTGGAGCGGTGTTTCTCTTGACGGACTCAGTGTTGTGGCCGTCATCAAGGCCAATGCGACATTGGGAGATCCTTTCGCCAATCCACTGCCGGCTCGCTCACTCATCGTGGTGGATGATCGGGCAAGTCAGGAGCAGAAGCGGGCATTGGCGGGATTTGCACAGTCGATGGCAGGTGATCTCTTGGAGAACGTCGTGTCTGTGCAGGCCGCCGAAATTGATATGGCCTTGGATCGGAGCAGCAACTCTGTGAGCCTGCGAGCAGGGGATGTCATCACCATTAAAACCCGAGCCCTAACCCCAAAAGATCTCATGTGTGGCAATGAAGAGGTCTACTATCCGCCCCTGACGGAAGTTTCCGAGGCCGTTCCAGCCTTCAGTTTGCAGCACGAGTTTCGCGGAAAGGGGCTGGACAGTACCTGGAGCAGTCCCGGAAGACGGAGTGCCTTTATCGGTACCTTTTCGCGCTGAGCCGAGACAGGGACTAGCAGATCCAACAGCGGAAAACCTGACAGCAATTCAAACAGAGGTCTGTCTCAGTCAACTGACTTGACGGGTTCATTGAATCGACAGTCTTCAAATCATTTTTGCATGGCAGCTAAAAGATTAGTCATCTTTTTGTCTTGCACCTTTGCCTTTCTGCTCTTTTCGTCTGCTTTGGGGGCGCAGAACCCGCAGCTGGAGAGGATCGATTCATCCCCTCCGGCAGATGTTTCCGAAACCGTTCGCCAGTCGCTAAACTCGTCGGGACTGCGGGTCACTGCAAATGGGTCGGTCTTGGGTGAATTTTGGTTTTCTCGAGAGATTCCCTTAAAGGAGGCGGAGTCCGAAGAAGCACTGGGGGTTGCTTTTGGGAAGTTGAGGGAGAGTGCCCTGGTGGGTGTGGTCCATTTTCCCGAGAGGTGGTCCGATTACAAGAACAAACCAGTCCCCGGTGGAACCTATACGCTGCGCTACGGAATTCAGCCGGCCGACGGAGATCATATGGGAATGTCTTTTTATCGCGACTTTCTCTTCCTGATTCCCAGCTCCGAGGACGGGAATCCCGAAACTGCTTACGGCTCTGAGCAATTGGTGGACCTCAGCACCAAAGCCTCAGGAACGGAGCACCCGGCAATCTTAAGCCTCTTTCCCCTCTACGAGGAGGTGACAGAGCCCAGATTGCTCAAAAATGAAATGGATCAATGGACACTCGCAGTCCCGCTGGGCTCCCTGACCTTGGGCCTTGTGATCCTGGGCCACGGAGAGACTGAGGGTCTGTAGGCCAGCTGTCAGTTGTCAGCTGAAAAGAGCCTTCCTGCCGCCCAGGTCACGGCCGTTCCTATTACCACAGTCACGGCCGTTCCGATGAGCACATACCAGGTCCAGGCCACCGCATCGCTGAGATGAACGGCCAGCATGGTAATCAGTCCGGCGACCATGCCGGCCAGGGCTGCTCCCTCTCGAATTCGGGTGGTCCAGATCCCAAGAAGGAAGACCCCCAGGATCGTCCCCATGGTAATGCTGGTAATGGTGAGCCCCACTTCCAACACCTCGCCCCAGTTGCGAGCCAGCATGGAGATACTAATGAGAATCACTCCCCAAGCCAGTGTAAACATTCGGGAGACTTTCAAATAGTGGTCCTGTGGGGCCTCCGGGACAAGATAGTTTTTGTAGAAATCGTTCACGGATGAGGAGGCCAGAGAATTCAGGGAACTGCTCAAAGTAGACATGGCGGCTGCAAAGATGGCAGCGATAATCAGACCGGAGATGCCCGCAGGCATTTGCTCAACAATGAAGATCGGAAATATTCGATCGCTTTGAGCCAGCTCTCGGCCCAGAGGAAAGTGTTGGTAGAAGGCGTACAGCATCACTCCAATCACGAGAAATAGCAAGAACTGAAAAAAGACCACCACGCCACTGAGGATCACCGCTGCTTGACTGCCCCGTTTGCTGCCACAGGCGAGATATCGCTGGACCATCATCTGGTCGGTGCCGTGAGTTGCAAAAGTCAGGAAAGCACCTCCCAGAAGCCCTGCCCAAAACGTATAGGCGAGATCAAAACTCGTGCTGAAATCGAGAAACTGAAACTTGTGCCCTGGCGCCGCCAGGCTGGTCACTTCAGGCCAGCCGCCCGGGATCCGTTCCAGGATAATTGTGAAGGCCAGGCAAGCACCTGCCAGATAAATGATGAGCTGGATGACATCATTCCAGACAACAGCCCGCATTCCTCCGTAAAAGGTATAGACGATAGTGACCACACCAATGATGATCACGGTCCAGATGTCCGATATATCGCTGACCACGGACAAAACCAGAGCCGTGGCGAAAAGTCTCACCCCGTCGGCAAGAGAACGACTGGCTTGAAAGAGAAAGGCGGAGAAGTTTCGGACTTTTCCTCCAAATCGAAAATTCAAAAGTTCGTAGGCGGTGTGGATCTCTCCTTTGAAATAGGAGGGAATGAGGAAAAAACTCACCAATATTCGTCCGAAGAAATAACCGATGACCACCTGCAGAAAGGTCAGATTTCCGGTATAGGCGATGGCCGGAGCCCCGATGAAAGTAAGCGTGCTGGTCTCCGTGGCTACGATGGAAAAAGATATGGCCCACCAGGGCATCCTCTTGCCGGCCAGGAAATAGTCATTGATATTCTTCTGTCCGCGCCCGATGAGGGTGCCGAAAATTGCGCTTCCGATGAGATAGGCAAAGAGCACACCGTAATCGAGGGCGGTGAATCCCATGAGGCTCCATCCTCAGTGCTGGCCGCTCAATAGTCAAGCTGTTGAGCTATTGAGCTGTGCGCGGTCGAGCGGAAGGTCTTGTTCCGGATGGCGTGGACGGTAGAGTGCGGTGACGCCCATCCCCTACCGTCAACGTTCGATTCGAGAAATGTTTGGCTTCTTAGCAATAGCTCAAAAGCTCAATATCTCACAGCTCAAAAGCTCAAAAGCCGTTCCAGCGGGTCGCTGCTTAGCAAATAGAAGGCGCGCCGGGGTGAGCCTGAAAGGATTAAAAAATCGGCGGCAGTGTATCCTCGGCTCAGGTAGTGCTGAAAAATTTCGCGAATTTTCGACTGCCAATCCTGGGCCAGTGACATGCTTCTTTGGCAAATGGCTTCAAAGTCGTCTGGTACCTCAACCAGGAGTCTTGGCTCCGATTGGCGCAGCTGATAGTCCACTAAACGCTGCATTCCCTCATCATCTTCAGCGAGATTTCTGAGCTGTGTCAGCGCTGGCTCCTGCTCCAGCGGGGGTGGTGGATTTGCCAGGCGTCCCTTGACGTGTTCTGAGGCAACATGCCATTCGGCCCACACTCGATCCGTGGCCAGTCCATGGCTGAAGTCGCTTTGAACCTTGCCATAGTAGTCCGGTAGGTAGGTCTTAATGATAGCGCCCAGCTTGCGCAGGTTCAGGTTTGCATTGGCGCTTCGCAGGGGATCGAATGTCCACTTCACTAAATCCATGCCGTGCTCCAAGGCAAAATCTCGCTGGTAGAGCTTGAGATAGTAGCCAATTCCGTGGTGCCGGTATTCCTCCAGGACGCCGACCAATTGGCTGTGTAAGTAGGGTTTTTGCGAGACCGGCTCCATCCCGATCCAAGCAATAGAAAGTCCCACCGCCAGGTTGTCGATAAAAGCCGCCGCTACATGACCCCCGCTTTGAGAAATGGCAAATAGAGCGCGGGCCGGATGAGGAAAGTCGGTATCCGGTCGCCCGTATCCCCAGATCTCTCGCTGCAGTTCGACCAGCCGGGTGGCTTCGGTGATGTCCCCGATTGCGCGCAGTCTGATCTCGCCCGAGGAGGTTTGCATACAACGTTCACGGCCTGGGGCCATCTTACCATCTCGCGTTCATTACGAGCGGTCCTGTGGGCTCTCACAGCGGACACTGCAAAGATTAACAGCTCAAAAGCTCACAGCTCAAAAGCTCAATAGCTCAATGGGGCAGATTATAGCAGGGCTGGGGGTGACAGTGCTGGGGGTCAGACCTTCGACACTGCCATGCGAATGTCCTCCAGCGCGGCTTGCATGCGCTCCAGGTGCGTGCGGAAAGAAAGCACACAAATGCGAATGACAAAACGTTCGTCAAGGAGTGTCGGCGTGAGGTAGATTCTCCGGCGAGCGTTAATCTGCTCGAGCAACTGTTGATTCAGTTGATTGAGAGACATCAGGTCAAGTCCCGGTTTCACGAGGTGAAAAGCCACGACAGACAACTGGGGCTCGACGATAATTTCGATTCCAGGGATCTTGCGAAGCTCCTCGGCAGCCCACTGTGTTAGATCTAATTTTTCTTCCAGATTGCGCCGGAAAGGCTCAATGCCATGCATCTTCAAGGGCAGCCAAACGCGCAGGCCCCGAAAGCCCCGAGAGAGCTCCGGAGAAAGCTCACAAAAGTCCACCAGGTCCGGCTCCTTTTGCAAGGGGGGCATGTAGTCAGCATAAAGGGTGTGGGCCCGCTTCAAGGTTTGCTGATCTCTGACCAGAAGGGATCCTGTGCCGTAGGGGAGAAAGAGACCTTTGTGAGGATCAAGGGTAATCGAATCGGCCCGCTCGATGCCACTCATTAGCCGACGCCCTCGTTCCGTCAAGAGAAAGAAACCACCGTAGGCCGCATCCACGTGAAACCACACCTTCTCCTGGCTGGCGATGTGAGACAAACTTTCTAAATTGTCCACGGCGCCAGTGTTGGTTGTACCCGCATTGCCGACGATCATAAAAGGAGTCCATCCGTCCCTTTTGTCCTGATCCATTCGTCGTTGCAGAGCATCGATCTGGATCCGAAAAAGCGAATCAGACGCAATTTCGCGGATGTTGGCA
>JALLON010000076.1 GCA_027717925.1 Acidobacteria bacterium AH-259-G07
ATTTCCTCCTGAGGCGACAAGATTTTGTTTCTGCTCTTGGAAAAGCTGGCGCTCATTGTTCTACCTTTTGATCTTGTGATATAAGCCCTCAGTAGAAAGCCCTGCAAGAGGGTGCCTATCGATGAGGAATTTCACCAGCGTGTCCATGAGAATCAACCAAGGACGAAGCTGTTTAACTGAGAGCTTTGGCGGGATCCGGACTTCAGCAGCCGCCACCTGTGTTTTGCTACTATTTAGCTTTTCTGAACAACTTTGGAGCAAAGTGGCTGTGGCTGCGACCGCTTTTGGGCCAGCCAGTCTATCTGAATCCGAGGAAATTGATCGTCAATCCCTCGAAAAGGCTCAGGAATTTATAAGATCTGGTTTGGTGGACCAAGCCGTTGTGCTGCTGCGAAAGGTGATCCTTGAGGAGTCCACAAATGCCGATGCCCACCTTCTCTTGGGAACCGCCCTGGCACTGGTGCCGAAACGTTCTGAATCTCTCCAAGAACTGCAGCTAGCCATTGAGCTGCGTCCCGATTTCGCCCCCGGCTACAATACCCTGGGCATGGTGCTCAGTCGTTTTGGGGAAACGACGCTTTCCCACCAAGCTTTTGAAAAGGCAATTGAACTCGACCCTCAATTTGCACAGGCGCATCTCAACCTTTCCCTGATTCTGGCTCAGCTCGGGGAATTTCCGCGGGCGGGCGAGCATCTCAATCGTGTCCTTCAAATCCGGGGCGAGAGTCCAGATGCGGCTTACCCTCACTACCTGAGAGGAGGCGTATACAACGAGCAGAATGAACCGGAAGAGGCCGCGCGTGAGTTCGAGAGGGCTATCGAATTGCGTCCGGATTATGTGGAAGCTTACGTAAAGCTTGGAGTGACTCGAAAAAAGTTGGCAGACACGTGGGGAGCCATTGAAGCGTTCCGCAGAGCTGTGGAATTGGATCCGGATAATCCCGAGGCCCGCTACAGGTTGGGAATGGAATACCTACAGGTCGGAGAGCCACAAAAGGCGTTAGAGCATTTGAAAAAGGCGGCGGATGCAAGGCCGGATGATCCCGCGGTTCTCTATACCTTGGCTCGGGCTCTGCGAACCGGCGGAAAGATGGAAGAAGCCAGCTTAGTTGAACAAAGGCTTTCACAATCTCGGCGCGCTACGGAGAAAATCAAAGAAAATGTTTTGCTAGCCAGTAAGCTGAACAACGAAGGCGTTGAACTGGAGAGGGTGGAAAATTTGCCTGTGGCGATTGAAAAGTACCGCGCGGCTCTGGAGTTAAATCCTCTTCACGGTGGATTCAGACGAAACCTCGGTCTAGCTCTGTGCCGCCTGGGACGATGGGACGAAGGGATTCAAGAGCTGAGAGAGGTATTGCGAAGAAATCCTGGTGATCAGGAAACAAGGAAAGCGCTCTATATCGCTTTGGACAAAGCAGCGGCCGAAAGAGCCGAGTCCAAAGAAGATAGAAATTGAGTTAAGCTCAGTCCCCCCTTCAGAGCGACGATTAAAGGCCCTAGACCCACCAGAGAACCGGACAGGCCAGCTACCCTTATCCATAAACGACTTTGGCGTCAAACGAAAGTGTGAAGTGTTGTGAAGTGTAAGGTTTACGTAAGGTTTACAAAAGAGCTTGCAAATGTTGCGTGTCTGAATATATAATCCTCAAAATCATCAACGGAAGGTGTGAAGTGTAAGGTTTACAAAAGAGCTTGCAAATGTTTGCGCGTCTGAATATATAATCGTCAAAATCATCAACGAAAGGGAGGAGAAGTAATGGTTCTCAAGAAACAATTGTTTCCGTGTTTATTACTGCTGCTTGTAATGGGAATTACCGGCACCAGCTTGGGCCAAACGGCAACGGGGTCAGTGAGGGGAATTATCACTGATGCGACAGGAGGAGTCATCCCGGGTACCAGCGTGATTCTGAGTAACGTAATGACAGGAGTGGAGACGCCAGCCGTCACGAATGACCTCGGAGCCTATGTTTTTGTGAATGTGAATCCCGGACGCTATACCCTGCAGGTGGAGATGCCGGGATTCAAGACGGTCCAAATTGAGTTAGTACTCAGTGTGAACCAGACGATCACCCAAGACCTCACGCTTGCGGTCGGGGAAGTGACGGAAACCGTAGAGGTGCTGGCCGAGACTCCGCTGTTGCAGCAGTCCACGGCGGAACTGGGAACCGTGATCGACGAACAGAACGTGGTGAATTTGCCCCTGAACGGGCGAAACTTTGCTCAGCTGCTGACCCTGACGCCTGGAGCCACACCCGTAAATACCGCCCAGGGAGCCGGCGGGGGCACTGGGTTTAACGCTCCCCTCACTATCCCGGGTGGTGCCTTCAGCGTCCCCTCCATTCAGGGTCAGGTCAACCGAGCCAATCTGTATCTCCTGGACGGTCTGGTCAACAGCTTCTTCTTCCGGGGCAGCTGGGCCGTTCTGCCCATCATCGATGGGGTTCAGGAATTCAAGGTGCAGTCCCACAATGACAAATCCGAATTTGGCGGCGTGGTGGGAGGCGTCGTGAACGTCGTCACCAAGTCGGGAACAAACGATTTTCACGGCAGTGGTTATTGGTTTGCGAGAAACGATGTTTTCGACGCACGCGATCCCTTTGGAGATGAATTCAGCGATTCGCCGGCGCCCTTTCGTCAGAATCAATACGGGGCAACGGTTGGCGGCCCCATCATCAAAAACAAGACTCACTTCTTCTTCGCCTTCGAAGGATGGCGCTACCGCCGACCGTCGCAGAGCCGGTTCCGGGTTCCTACACTCGAAGAGCTTTCCGGTGACTTTTCCAATTCCATTGTCGAAAGAGACATCTTCGATCCTGTGACCACCCGGCCTGATCCGAATGATCCCACCGTGCTCATTCGCGACCCATTTCCTAACAACATCATCCCTGCTGGCCGTATCTCTACCATGGCGCAGCAGTATATCCAGACCTACTACGACTCCCCCAACTTGTCAGGCGATCCCTTCTTCAACGCGATCCAGAACCGGGCCTTCACGAGCGATGCCGAGTCCTTCCAGGCGCGTGTCGACCACAGCTTCAGCGAGGAGGACAACGTCTTTTTCCGTTTCAGCAGCCTCGACATTGTCCAGAGCATCCCGTCAACCAACAAGAGTACGACGATCCAACCTGTCTTTCCCAAGAGCGCGGCAGGCGGCTGGACCCACACCTTCGGGGCGGACAAGATTCTGGATCTGAGATTTGGTTTTGCCTCTCAGCCTTTTTCCAACCTGCAAGAGTCGACCGAAGGCGTTGAACCGATGATTCAGCAGGGTTTCCTCGGAATCGAAGAGTTCGGCCTGCTGGGACTCAACCTGTCTTCTCCCTGGGGAGGGGCCGGGATCGGTGCAAGCCCCAGACCCGAGTTGGATCGACAGTATCACTGGGTGGGCAATTTCAGCCTGCTGCGCGGAAACCACAGTTTGCGTTTCGGAGCCAGTTACTTATACCTGACCCGCCGGTCCCGCACCACTGGGCACACATTCACCTTTACCGATGCCCCCACCGCAGACCCGCAATTGATCGGGACCACGGGGGCCTCCCTGGCTTCCGCCCTGCTGGGGTTGCCGACCCAGGGCCAGACCAGGAATCAGAACTACTATCACACGACTCCGGTATGGTCTGTTTACTTTCAGGACGACTGGAGGGTCAAGCCAAACCTGACTCTGAACCTGGGCCTGCGCTTCGATCGGTACGAAACGCCGCACTTGACAGAGGGACTGAACAGCGGCTTCGATATCGATACCGGGAATTGGCTGATCGGTGGAACACAGCTGCCACCCGCCTGTGACGATGTGGGTCGCGCTCCCTGCATTCCGGGGGACGGCAATCTAGCCAACATCCCCTTTGGAGACTTCATCCGTCTGGCTGACGATCCCGACCTGGGCCCGAAGGTGCCCTGGGACAACTTTGGGCCGCGATTTGGCGTCGCCTGGCGTCTGGCAGACAGAACCGTTTTACGTGGCGGCTACGGTCTGGTCTTCGACACGTTGACCGCTCTGGGCCAGACGGCTCAGCAGTCCATTGGGGTCTGGCCGGATCGGCAGTTCGACCAGCCCAGCTGGAATCCTGTTGGTGCTGAACTGGAGTTTCTCGAGGACATCGTGGCCTCGCGGGCGGACTTTCTTCCCCTGGCGGAGCCCTGGGGAACCACCGGTTGGTTTTTCGATCCGGACAACAAGAAAAACCCTCTCTCACACCAGTGGCATTTGGAACTTCAACATCAGCTCTCCCAAAACCTGATGGTATCCGGGGCTTATGTCGGAAGTATCAGCAGACGTTTGGAATTGAACGCGCTGTCCAATGCAGCCCCTCCCGGACCGCCGGGAACGCCTGAAGAAATCAACTCACGAAAGCCCTGGCCCTGGGTGGCCACCATGTTTATGAGTGTTGACCGTGGTCGAGCGAGCTATAACTCTTTCCAGTTCAAACTCAACAGGCGTTTGAGCGACGGTTTGGGCTACCTGGTCTCCTACACCTGGAGCAAGGTCATCGATGAAGGCTCCAGTGGCTACTATGGGGTGGAGAACGGCATCGGGAATACTGGTTCCGGACTGCAGGATTTCCTAAACCCAAAAGGCAGCAGGAGTGTTGCCGGTTACGACATTCCCCATTTTCTGTCGATCAGTTCCATCTGGGAGCCTCCCCTGGGTAAAGGAAAGCGATTCCTGGACAGTGGACCTGGTGCCTGGATCCTGGGCAACTGGCAGGTGAACACCATCATCCAGGCCAGAACAGGCCAGCCCTTCAACCTGGGGGTGGTTGGGGACGTGGCCAACGTGGGCAACGACATCGGCTGGTGGAACTACGCTCGGCCAAATCTCGTGGGTGACCCCGAGATCAGCAACCCGACAACCGCCCGCTTCTTCAACACCGATGCTTTCGCAGTACCGGTGAACTCCTACGGGAACTTCGGGCGCAACGTGCTGCGAACCGAGAATGTCTACAACGTGGATCTTTCCCTGTTCCGCAAGTTTCCGTTGTGGAACGAAGACCGCTGGCTGGAGTTCCGCGCCGAGTTCTTCAACATTTTCAATATCATGAACTACGGCTCACCCGGCGCAGTGGTCGGCCAGGGGTCATTCGGCCGAATCAGCAGCCTGATCACGGGATCCAGGCCGAGACAGATTCAATTCGGCTTCAGACTGGTCTTCTGACCGACGAGGTGTAAACCCCAAGCCAGGGAGTGCTTCCCATCAGCGGTAAGTACTCCCTGGCAGAGACCCCAACACCGCTTGCTGGCGGGACGCTTCTGGTCAGTACCCCTTATTTCAGGCCTCGAAGCGTTGAGCAAGTGTACCCGGAACAAAGAGCTCAATCCATACAACAACAAGCAGAACTCAGTCGTGTTGGGCTTCCAGCCCTGTCCATTCACAATGTGATCGTACTCAGTGGTTAGGGGCTAACCGACTATTTGGGCTTGGCCAAACCTGTCTTGTATGGCAGCGAGAAGATACAATGAAGCAAGAAAAAGCCCTTCAACTCGTTGAGCGTCTTGCCGCCATCCCTTACACCGGCGCCATCAGCGACATCCTGGATGAGTTGGGGATCACGGGCCAGACTCTGCCCAAGGAGATCCAGGCCCTGCATCCGGGTCAGACGGTGGTGGGACGCGCTTTGACCCTACTTGGAGAACCCGCCACCAGTGTGGATCCGGACGTGATCTTTGTTCCCTTTTTGAAAATGCTGGGAGAGGTTCGCTCTGGCGCTGTGTTGGTCAGTCAGCCCAATGACGAGGGGGCAGCTCATTGGGGCGAGCTGTCAGGGGAAACGGCCAAGTATCGTGGAGCTCGAGGAGCCGTCATTGACGGCGGAGTTCGGGATACGGAGTACCTTCTGCGATTGGGTTTCCCCGTGTTTGCGAAATACAGAACGCCGCGGGACATCAATGGCCGCTGGAGACTCGTGGAGTTCAATACAACCATCAGCGTTGGCAGTGTTCAGATCCAGCCGGGAGATTTTGTGGTGGGAGATCGCGACGGAGTCGTCATTATCCCCGAGAAGGTGGCCGAAGAAGTGATTACCAGAGCGGAGGAAGTCGTCCACACGGAGAACCTGGTGCGAAAGGCGATCCTCGAAGGGGTTCATCCCGTGGAGGCATTCGAGCGATACGGGAGATTCTGACGCTCCACCAAGATGCTTGTTCCACCCTCGCGTCGGTGGATCGGAAGATTTGGAATTCTGATGGCAGGAGGGGAAAAAATGAACCATCAAAAGCTACTCCCTGCGATCACCATGATTCTCGGGACTGATCCTCATGTGAGCGTCCTCGTACTTAAAGTGGGGTAGGTCCGTGATCATTGAATCGATAGAAATCCGAGTATGTCGAAATACCTGCGAAGCCATGCCGGACTCGGAGATGCGGGTTGGAGGCAAATCCACGTTTGATTTCCTGGTCGTCACAATGAAAACGAATGAGGGAATCAAGGGCAACTCTTTTGGTTTCGCCGGGCGTGGCGCCGAGATGGCCGGGCACATCGCCAAGTCGGCCCTGAAGCCTTTTTTCCTTGGCAAGGACCCCCTGGCTCGAGAAAAACACTGGCAAGAATTCCGCATGTACGACCGCTGGTGGAATCATGTGCCCATCTACGCTTACGGACCTTTTGACATCTGTCTCTGGGATATTGCGGGTAAACTGGCCGGTCAACCTCTATACAGACTGCTGGGAGAATATCGGGATCGGGTTCCCGTTTACGCCAGCTCCTTCGTTCTTCCCACGCCCGAAGATTACGCTAAGCAAGCTCTGGAGGTGAAACAGCGCGGCTGGCACGCCTATAAGCTCCACCCGCCGGGAGACTGCGACTTCGACCTCAAAGCCTACCGCGCCTGCCGTGAAACCGTGGGCCCCGACTTTAAATTGATGGCCGATCCGGTGGCCGCTTACAATCACGAGCAAGCACTGCGAATCGGGCGAGAGCTGGAGCAGCTAAACTATTATTGGCTGGAGGAGCCTCTTTTCGACGTGGATTTCCACGGCCTGCGCAAGCTCACATCCAAACTCGACATCCCCATCTGTGGGACCGAAGTGCTGCATGGCCACCACTACTCCACAGGTGAATGCATTGCCACCGGGGTGGTGGACATCGTTGGCGCCGATGTTTCCTGGAAAGGCGGTGTGACGCCAGTCATAAAAACTGCTCACTTAGCAGAAGCCTTCGGGGTTCAGTGCGAACTGCACACCACCATTTACCATCCTCTGGAAGTTGTCAACCTGCACTGCTGCTGCGCGATTTCCAACTGTGAATTGTTTGAACTTCTCTATCCCCTCTCGTACATGGAGTTTGGTCTGAAAAACAAGATTGAAATTGATGACGAGGGTTATGCCCACCCTCCAAAAACTTCTGGTATTGGCGTCGACTTCGATTGGGATTTTATCGACAATTGCACTATTAAGAAATTGTAACCAGAGAGGAATCAATGGAGTCGGAAAAGCACAAGGTGAAGCGGTTTGGCCAGGCTATTCAACCGATTTTTCTTAAAGACGAGACCTTGTTCGCTTACTTCGAATACGTTGGTGACGATTTTGAAGCGGATATGGCCAAGATGGCAGCGGATGCCAAGACAGCGGAGTGGTGGTTCATCATGAAACCAATGCAGAAACCACTTCCCACCTGTCCCGAGGGGGAGTGGTGAGCCACAATGGAAGAAGTTTTTCACACCGATTGAGTTCAAGGAGTTGCGAGCGAGCTGAGACGAGGCAGAAGATGTATCTTCCAGGCTTTAGAGTCGTGGTCATGGCAATGGTGCTGCTGGGTTTGTGCACATACCAGCTGGCTCAGGAATTTGATACTGTGGTTACCTCCAAAAGCCGGAAGATCTTTCGTATCGCGGACCAAATAGAGGATCCACAGGAACGAAAAGCCTTTCTAGAGCTCTACAGACCGCAGGAAGCCCGAGAAAGGGCAAAGCTTGCCGAGTCTTTTGTCGAATCTTACCCTCAGTCCCGGTTTTTGGATCAGGTCTACGAGACCGGAGCGAAGGCTCATATCGATCTTGGTGACTACGAGCGTGCTCTAAACTATGCTCACGAGTCACTTCGACTCCTTCCCGAAAATCCCGTTCTCCTGGTACTGCTCGCCAATCTCCAGGTCCAGCACCGTTTGCTCGAAAAGGCAAAAGTAAGTGCACGCAATGGACTGGCGTACCTCGACCGTTTTGCCCGTCCCCAAGCGATTTCGGAAACAGAATGGCCGGATATCCAGCGTCGCTTGAGAGCATCCAATTACTATGCACTGGCGCGGGCCACAATGTTGCAGGCTTTGTCGCTCCCGAACGAGTCTCGGCGAAGGGAACTTCTCGAAGAGTGCGAGGCACTTCTGGGTAAGGCGGCACGTTTGAATCCAGCCGATCCAGAAATTGCCTATCTGATGGCTTTGAGTTCGCTTTCTCTCGGGAAAGTAAGCGTGGCTATTCAGGGCTTTGCCACCGCCTACCAGCTTGGGGGAGCCGTAACTGCTCAAGCCTTAGAGCAGCTACGGAAAATACACAAAGACTCTAAGGATAAATCTTCAATCAACTTCGAGACTTTTCTGGAAAAGGCCCGGTCCGGTCGTCTCACCTTACCTCCGGTAGAACCGACTTCAAGAGATAAGGCTCCTCAGTGGCAGCTCCCCGGCTACGCCGGCTCGGACAGTTGTCTGGGATGTCACTTTGATAAACACAGTGCCTGGAGGCAGACTGGTATGGCACGGATGCTCCAGCTTTACCGACCAGAGAACGTGATCGGCGATTTCAAAGAGAACAATGAGTTCTACGCCGGAGACGGAGTGGAGCTGCGAGGCTCGAAGATTGAAATCATTCCGGGTAAAAACCGATTCTTATTTGCCCACATGGTTGTTGACAAGGGCCGTCACTACTTTGAGATCAAACACTCTGATGGACGTTGGGTTCGCTATCCAGTCGATTACACAATTGGCGTGAAGTGGCAGCAAGCCTATGCCACGCGACTCCCCAATGGGCAGATCCACGTATTTCCTATACAGTACAATGTGTTGCATAAAGAGTGGGTGAATTTCTGGAAAATTATTGACCACCCAGGAAGTGAACGCGCCGATGTGCTTCAATGGGAGAAACTAGGTCCTGCCACCAGCTATCACGTCAACTGCGCTCCCTGTCATACCAGTCAGTTAAGAAATACGAAGGGTGGAGGTTTCGAGCCTGACCACCTAGAGTTTAACGAACCCGGGATCAACTGCGAGATGTGCCACGGCCCTTCTCAGAAGCATGTCTCTGCCATGATGGTCGGCAAACCTTACCCCAAACAACCACTGGAACCGCCAGTTGAGTTCGACAAAATCAGCAGCCAGACTTATATAGGGATTTGCGCGCAGTGCCACATGCAGTCAGCGCTGCGAGAGCCCGGTCAGGCTGGGGAACTGAACTATTCGAGAGAGGATGAGGTTTTTTTCCAGCGCAGCAAGAGCCGGCCTTTTGCCGAATTCTCACGCAAGGCCTTTTACAAGGATGGTCGATTCCGAGAAACGACCTTCATTGTCGAGTCCCTGCTGCGTTCCGCTTGCTGGAAAAAAGGGCAAGTCAGTTGTGGCCATTGTCACGACCCTCACGGTGATGACTTCTCCTCCAATCCGACGTCTCTCAAATTTTTGGGCCAACCTGACCAAATGTGCCTCCAATGCCACTCCGAATACAATGCTGGTATTGAAGTGCACACGGGTCACTCGAGAGAGTCGGAAGGGAGTCGCTGTCTTTCCTGCCACATGCCACGGATCATGCACAGCGTACTGTTTAAAGCCAGAACTCACCGTATCGATGATATTCCCAATCTGGAAATGACACGGCGCTTTGGACAGGAGGAAAGTCCCAACGCGTGCCTCATCTGTCATTCTGACAAAGACACGCAGTGGCTCAGTGCCTCGTTTAGTAAACGCGATGACGTTTGGGGCGAGCACGACGGCCTTGAGTTTGAGGTATTTACGAAACGGGCACTTCGCAAACAGTTGAGGCTGCGGGCAAACAAGGAGAAGCTGTCCAGAAACTGGTGATAGGATCTCACGTGAAAGCCTCGAGAAATTCACACCTGGAAATTTATCTGAAAGGACAGCCTGAGTTGATCCGAAGAACGAATGAAGGCATAGTTTTGCAAGCAATGAAAACATATCTGGGTTTGATTTCAGCAGCGACTTTTGTGTGCGTCTGGGTGTTGGGGGGCGTCTCCCAAACATCCGATGCTCGCCCTGGCACTTGCGGTGCGGGGCAGATCTGCTTCGAGAACCGGCAAACCCAAGCTGGAATTGATTTTGTTTTAAACAATAGCAGCGTTGCCGACAAGCAC
>JALLON010000077.1 GCA_027717925.1 Acidobacteria bacterium AH-259-G07
GGACCCCCTGAGAAAAAGGATCTACGATTGGGATCGGCGCAAAAGTTCTCCATGGGATTTCGGGGCGAGTTAAATTGGCCCAGAAGATGGGTAGCACGGCCGCAAGTTCATACCCACCCTCTCCATATAATTCCGCTAAGAACTGAGAGAATTGATCAGCAGGGCGCCCTCCCACAATGAAGTAATCCGGAATTGCATTTTCCCAAAAAAGATCTTCTCGCAGCGTTCTAGCATGTTTTCTTGCAAAGGGTGCTTGGTTGGAGACCAATCCACAAAATTTGTGTTCCGGGTGGTAATACATTTGGATAATGTTCGAATGCATTGGGACCAGGAAGATACATTTGTCTTTTGGTATATGTTCTTCAATGTAGTCGCTAACAGCTTCGCTTCCTGTGGTGTAATCGTTCATCACCTCCCCAAGATACTGCACAGGACGTAAGTGAAAACCAATTGGCCCCAACAAGTTAAACGTGAGCAAGTTACTCGACATTAGAATGATCAGAAATAATTCAGGCAGACCACGGAAACGGGTTTCGCTCAGAATCTCGTAAACTTGCGCTGCCACAGCAGCACTGAGGGGGATGAGTAAAACGTAGTAGCGCATATCTGCATCGGACGTCCAGGGCCAAACAGGCTGAGGCGAGAGAAATGAAATGACAGTGATCATCCCCAAGCTGTAGGACACTATGAGAAGAATGTTTCTCAGCTGGACGATTCCGTTTTTGCCCAGAATAGTAAGTCCTGCAACTGCAAATATCAGCATACCAACGGGAAAGAACTCGAAGCGGACAGCATCGCGCGGCACCATCCACATCAGCCGCACAAACTTCATTAGATTTTCAGCTCTTACCGAATCAAATGCTCGCCCTAAGGTCGGGAGACTATAAAGGGCAATCCACGTGAGCGCCACCAAACCCAGAAAAGCAATCACAGCCAGAAAAATCACGTTTTTCCGATTCCTGTACCTCTCGCGGATCATACTCAGCCCAATGACAGCAAGGGTTCCAGCCGCATAAAGATATTGACTTAAGATCAGCAAGCAGAGAAAAAGGGCCCCTAAAAAAATCCACCGACGATAATGTTTAGCATGTCTGAGAGCAGCCCATACCCACAGAAGGCCCGCGGCAAAGGTCAGCCCGAGTGAGTAGTAGCGAACTTGACGTAGATACAGTAAGTAAGGTACCGAGGTAGCCAGAATGAGTGCCACAACCCAATACCGATCGCTATCAAACTCATGCCTGAACCACGCAGCTATGAGAGGAATCGAAAAGAGGCCAATAAGCACAAACAGGAATCGCGCCCCAGCCGTGTTATCTCCGAAGACCTTTAGACTCAGACCCGCGACCATACACTGCAACGGAGGGACGCTTCTTTTCATCATATCTTCATCCATTGATCCCATTATCCCGTAGGACAACAGGTTTCGCCCATCCCACCCGATCACCTTACCTGTCTTCATGAAGTTTCGACCAAGCACTGCCGTGTTCGCCTCATCATCCCAAAAGTCGTTCTGACCAAGGCTCCAAAAAGCAAGCACTCCTGCAAGCAAAGTGCAATAAACAACTAATAGGAGGGACTTGGGTCTCACTTTTGTAATACTATCGCTGCAATCCCCACATCAAGATCACTTTTTCGGGCGATTTGAGAGTGTATCTTTTGTGCATTGAGAGGAAATTTGCATAGTTTCTGGTCAAGAATTCTAAAACCGGAAGCTTCGAACAGTTCCTTAAAGTCGCCGTACCTCAGTCTATTGGTGTAGCTGACACCTTCCTTGGTCAGCACAGAGTTCCATGTTTCCTCAGAATATGTGTAGAAAAGAAAGGGCTTGTTGAAATTATAGTGGTCTCTCATGTCTATTTTATGGAACATAATCCCCCCAGGTTTTACAACCCGGCTTAATTTTCTTATGTTCCCCGCGACATCCTTAATGTGTTCGAAGACACTTATGCTCAGAACAAAATCCACTTCTTGCTGCAACTCGATCTGGGTTAATTCTTTTGGTATAAATTGAATGTATCTTTTGTCGAATTCTTCGCCATTCCAAAAGAAGAGCTCATTCTTGCCCTGTTTCCTTTTAATATATCGGAGTTCTCTTTTGAAGTAATCCCGCTGCTTTGATGTTCTAATATATCTTGGAAACTTATCCACCATTATCACCTTCTTCGCCCCATGCATTAAGAGATTGTAGGCGTTGATGTAGGAGTTACCGGGACCAATTTCCAGACACACCTTATTCTTGAAATCGAACCCACGCCTGGAAAGCATCTCCTTCATTTCTTCGAACTCTGTGTCTAGTGCCCTGAAATCACTTGTATATAGTTTCCAGAACAGGATTCTGTTAAGGAAAGGGACTCTGCAGTAAACAAAACGAACAAGGAAATTGAGCTTATTGTACAAGTATCCGAAATATCTATTGCTTACTTCCATGATCTAATCTATTTCCTTCTGATCGCAACTGCTCCCCCCCGATAAAATGCCAAATCGATGCTCGTTCTGGAATTTCAGCTTCGGACCAGAGCGAGGCCCTGAGTAGCACACTGGACACCGTTGCTTCCTGACGCTATTTAGTAACATGCCTAAAGTGAGGGTTTCAGCTTCCCGAGACAACTATGCAAATACTAATGCTCAATTATGAATTTCCTCCTGTGGGTGGAGGTGCGGCTAACGCTACCTACTTTCTTCTTGAGCAGCTCGCAAAAAAGAACCTTACCATAGATCTAATCACTGCATCTCCTGACAAGATATGGACCAAAGAGCCATTTTCCAGCAATATAACCATCTACAGGTTGCCTGTTGGTAAGAAGCGCCTTGATTATTGGGCCATACAGGAACTCTCAGTCTGGAGCGTAAAAGCGTATTTCCTGGCAAGCAGACTGGTTCGAGACAGGAGCTATCACCTTTGTCACTGTTGGTTTGGATGGCCTTGCGGTGCAATTGCGCTGCTGCTTGGTCAGCCCTACATAGTGGCCCTGCGCGGGAGCGATGTTCCGGGTTACAATCCACGGATCAAAACTTTGGACAGGTTCTTTTCTAAACCGCTGTGCAAGATAGTGTGGCGGCACGCCAAGTATCTAACCGCCAACTCTGAAGGGCTGAGGCAGCTCGCAGAAAAAACACTGACGACACAAATAGAAGTGATTTACAACGGCGTGGATGTACACCGGTTCAAGCCAGCAGTAAAGGAGAAAAGCGACAAGCTACGCATTCTTTCTGCAGGCCGCCTCATAGAAAGAAAAGGATTCGCCTATCTGATACATGCCCTACAAGGCGTCGACAGCGCTGTGCTGACCATTGCTGGCGACGGTCCGTTGCGAGCATCGCTCCGAGCACAGGGCGAGAAAGAGCAGGTTAATCTCAGGTTAATCGGCCACGTAGACCAGAAGAGACTCGCCAGGGAGTATCAGCTGGCAGATATCTTTGTGCTGCCTTCATTAAATGAAGGCATGAGCAACGCCGTTCTTGAAGCCATGGCATCTAGCACGCCGGTGATCGTCACCGATGTCGGAGGAAGTAAAGAGCTCGTGCAAGGAAACGGCTTCATCGTCCCAAGAAAGTCAGCTTCAACATTACGGCAAGCCATCCTGACTTATCAAAAAAAGCCAACTCTTATTAATGAGCACGGAAAAAGGGGCAGAGCGCTAGCGGAAGAAATGAGCTGGGGTAAGGTTGCCGACGCATATCTGAAACTGTACACGGGAAGTGGCTGAACTCCTTCAAATGAGCAAGCAGTGATCACAAATTTTCAATATCGACATAAACTATTTAAATTAAGAGATTGCATTTGTCGTGACAGTTTGTGGCAATTGACATGCCGTGTTTTGGCAAGTTGAGACAGTATTGGAATGTTCAGACTGCAGAGCAAGTTCTTAACATATTGGAAATAAAAGACTAATAAGTTCTTGTGCGAAACGCACTTTTGGCATGGAGATTGCTAGATAATATGTTCTGATGAACCTGTGCGAACGAGTGCTTTGGCAATCCACCCCCCCTGATAGTCGGAGTTGTGCTCGAAAAATATTTTACAATTCCCCTGCACCTTTTGATTTGCGCAGTTCAAAATCTGACCTTATGTGGAAATTGACAACCCGAATCTCTGAGTGGGCCGCCAAAATCCTTTTGGCGCTCGTTGCCTTCAGTCTCCTTGTGTTTCTGATCCAACTGGCAGGCTTGGACCAGCTCAAGCAAGCCTTCGCCTCGGTTTCCCTGCAAGCGGTTTCAACAGGATTTCTACTTTACGTCCTCACTTGTGTTTTTAGAGCCGCCCGGTTTAAAGCGCTGTTGAGGACAGCACTGCTGGGGACAGATATCCGTTTGCGACGCATCTTTTCAGTAGTAGCAGCCCAGGCATTTATTAATTACTTCATCCCCTTTCGAGTCGGAGAACTTTCCTACTTATATTTGCTCAAGAAAGAAGCCCCGGGAACAAGGGTTACGTCCTTAATTCCCAGTTTAGTTATTAGCCGCGTATTTGATCTCCTGGCCGTCTCTTTACTCTTCATGATTGCATGGTCGCACACTATGTGGACAATGCCGAAGGAATTAAATGTTTTGGGCCATATTTTGGCGTTGAGCGTTTTAGTGATTTGGCCGCTCATGTTCGTAATTTGGAAACTTAGGGCTAAGGTCAGGGCGTTTGGGGAAACCGTCACCAGGCATTCCGGATTGTCTAGTTACAGACTGGTGCAGTGGCTGATGGAGCAAATGCGGGAAGTCGCCCAAGGGTTCGAAATTATGAGTTCGGCAAGAGTGCTGATTTTGACTGGATTTTATTCCCTTCTGATTTGGCTTTCACTGGCGTGTATGAATCTGGTTTTGTGGCGAGCGATGGGCATCCGCTTTAGCCTGCCGGTCCTGATTTTTGTATCCATGTTTTTGAACCTGTCTTCGTTCCTGCCTATCCACAGTGTCGGTGGCTTCGGAACCCAGGATGCCGTGTGGACCTACCTGGTGATAAACTTGGGGTATTCGCTGGACAGGGCGATTGTAGCTGGCTTAAGCGCGCACATAATTGCTATGCTATATGTAGTGGTGATAGGAGGATACAGTTTGTTTGCTCTGCGATTTCTTCAGGGGCATTTCAATTTTAACTCACGATCAATCTCCGAAGAAGAAAACTGACAACCATGAATTCACTTCGATTTTTTAAAGCGGGTTTACGTACCCTTTCCAAACCTTCGAAAGCCGGGGATACTCCCGTGCACATCCAAATAGAACCTACCACGGCCTGCAACCTGGCTTGCAAATCTTGTCCCCATCCAATGGTTTTTAAGAACCCAGCTCATATGAAGCTGGAAGTGTTTAAAAAAATCATCGACCAAATCCAGCCTTTGCGGATCACTCTCAGCGGCATCGGAGAACCTCTTTTAAATCCACAGATCGACCAGATGATCGTGTACGCGCATAAAATGGGCACCAAGGTCAACCTGACTACCAATGGAACATTCCTAAAAAGACGGAGGGAAGACCTCTTCAATGCCAAACTAGACCTCTTGAGTGTCTCCATCGATGCGACCAATCCCGAAACGTACCAAGCAATTCGGCGTAAGGATGAGTTTGAGGGGATCCTGGAAGGAATAAGAACCGTAGTCCAACGCAAGCAGGAGTTGAAGATAGACTTTCCCAAAATCCGAACTCATTTTGTGATCCAAAGCGCCAACGTGGCCCAAATGGCGGAGTTTGTAACCTTGTCGGCTGACCTTGGCACTGATGCGGTCCATTTTCAACCGCTGGACATCATCGATGTCGTCGCCCCCAATAAGGACTTTTTGGCCGGAGATTTAACGTACGAACGGATTATCACGGCCATGAAAGAAGCTCTAAAGGTGGCGCAACGCCTGAACTTTGTAACAAACTTGAAAGAGCTCCTTGAGGACTTCGATCTCTACTGGAAAAAATACAACCGTCGGACTCAGGATGAGGACATCAAATGCATCATGCCGTGGTTCTCCAGCTATATCAATTTGAAGGGAGACGTAAAACCCTGCTGTTCCTTCGGAGTGCATGATGATATTGGAACAATGGGCAACGTATTCGAATCCGGCTTTAAAGAGATATGGAACTCCACGGCTTATGAAGAATTGCGCCACGAAATGAAAAACGGAGAACGTCCCTATAAGATCTGCAAAAATTGCGTGCCCAGAACCCTAGTCGACATCGCGAGGGCCTCGAAATTCAGTCCTGGGTTCATTAAAGGCAAATGAACCATGGACACTTCCATGGGTTTTCTTGAAGGATAGTCCATGTCATTAACCAATATCAGTAAAAAGTTCTTCCAGCCGCTGAAGAGAAGAAAATTATCGTCCCTGATTTTCTTCGTCACGTCCAAGTGTAACTTGAGTTGCCCGATGTGTTTTTATATGGACGAATTAAATAAAAACGAAGACCTGTCTTATGAAGAAATAGATCAGATGACAGCGCAACTGCCTCGATTCGAGCGGCTCCTCCTTTCTGGCGGCGAACCTTTTTTGCGAACGGACCTAGCCGAGGTCGTGAAACTGTTTTATAAACACAACCATGTCCGTTCTTTAAGCATTCCTACCAGCGGCTTTTCCAAGAACCTGGTAAAGAAGACCACCCTGGAAATCTTGAAGGCCGCCCCCGAATTACGGTTGAGCCTGGGCTTTTCCTTAGATGGGCTAGAGAAGACGCACAATGAACATAGAGGTTCGGAACAGAGCTATCGCCGCTTGATGGACACGGTGGCAGACATGGTTCAAATGCAAAACAGCTATCCCAACTTGCGGATCAACCTCAACACGGTGATCACCAGCGAGAACATCACTCAACTGCCCAAATTAATGAAGTTGACTCGAAAACTCGGATTGGAAAACAGGCACAGTTTCGAATTGATCCGCGAAACCCCGCATAACCAATCCATGCGCAACTTGCGGACGCAAGACCTGTCAAATTTTTATAGGGAAGCTTTGATGAGACAGTTTCCCGTACAGGTCGGGACAAAAAATATTCAGGATTTTCTAGAGTATATCCAGCTCATGTTCCGTTATAAAGCCCAGTACGATTATTTTGCTTTCGGAAAAAAATGGCAGGATTTTACCTGCGTTGCTGGTGAGAGCATGTGCGTCATTGACCATAATGGCGAGGTACGTGCCTGCGAACTTCGCAAGCCGTTAGGGAATCTGAAGGATCACAATTATGATCTGTTCAAGATCCTTCAATCCCCCAAGGGACAGGCAGAAAGAAAAGACATTGTCGACAACAGGTGCAGTTGTACGCACGTTTGCTTTTTTTATGAAAGCACTTACTGGAGCCCCAAAGCGGTCTTCTTTAGAATGCCGCTGCTGCTCTTTGAAACCCGTTTACTTGGAAACAAAGTTCTAGACCGTCTATTTGACAAAAGCACCGATTCTCCACATGGAACAGCCCCTTCTTTCCATAATCATTCCTACGTACAATAGAAAGCCCATCCTCAAAAAAACATTGGCGGCCTTGCAAGGCCAGCCCTTAGAGAAAACTCGATACGAAGTCATCGTGGTGGATGACGGTTCCACGGACGGGACATCTGAAGAACTGGACCAATGGGCCGCGACCCTGGACCTGAACCTGAAAGTGTTTCATCAGACCAATCGCGGACAGGGGCCCGCCAGAAATTTAGCCCTCGGAAAGGCCGCCGGGAAATATATTCTTTTTCTGGGAGACGACATCATCCCCGGGCTCGATTTTCTGAACTGCCACCTGGAAGCCCATGAACGCGAACCCAAAAGCGTTGCCGTGGTAGGGTTTACCGATTGGCATGAAGGGCAGGAGATAACCGAGTTTATGCGCTTCATCGCCCCCTATGGCCAGCAGTTTAATTTCGAAAAAGTGGAGAAGCATCCCCGGAATCTTTCCTTCGCGTATTTTTACACCTCCAATATTTCTCTGGAGAGCAAGTGGCTGCAGGAGGAAAGGTTTGATGAGGATTTCAAAGGCTATGGCTGCGAAGACCAGGAATTGGGATATCGCCTGGTAAAAAAGGGCCTGGAACTCATATTTGTCAAGGAAGCGCGGGCCTTCCACCTTCACCCCTTAACCGAGGAGGACTTGTGCCGGAGGATGCGGAGCAGCGGCCGGGCGTTGTTTGTCTTTTTTAAAAAGCATCCGCAGATTCATGGGACCGTTTACCTTCACCGGTGGCCGATGCTCATCTGGATGACCGTTTTTCTTTTATACAAGCTGCGATTGGCCAGAATTTTGGATAAGAAGCTCCATTGGAACTCGATGCTTGTTTATCACCAGTACACCGGCTTTTTGCGAGCACGCTTTCAATCCGGAAGACCGGCCCACCTGGTTTTAAAGTAGTCCGATATAATTATTCAAGGTCTGCCAAGAAAGATTCCATCTTTAATATATGTTTGAATACAAGTCGTCTGAGTCGTGGATGCGGACTGACGATTTTTATTATCGTAAATCCTATATCACGCTGTACCTCTGCATATATTTCTCGATCATATTCTTGAATTGTTCTCAGTAATTCTTGGTGGGTTTCATTATCTTTTGATAATAGTGTCTTTGCGAGCATTTTTATGAAGTATCGCTTCAGCATTTCTTGCCGCCACTTGTCGAGTGCAGGCGTTTCAAATATGTCTTGCCCTGCGACACATGCATACGGCTTTTCGATGTACGCAGTATTCGCGATTGTCTGGGGTATATCCAGCGATTTACTCACATTACGTTCGTACTTGCGCCATACACCAACAAATGCGTTGATAAACCCGACGTCGTGGTTCACGAGAAGTCGCAACACCGACTCCCAATCACTGCTTAGGATGTCTTCGGTGTAATATCCAATCTGCATTGCCGTTTCGCGATGATACAAAGTGCTAAGGTGGGGGATAGAGTAGCCCCTGTAGTAATTGATGAATAACCAGTTACCATGGATGATCTTTGGCAGGTCGCTATTAATGGTGTCTTCAATAATGGCACCGCTCTTTTCAATTAGCACTTGCTGTTTTGCAAATACCATGATTAATTCGTGCTTCTGAATAAGCTCCGTAGCCCTGCTGATATAAGATTCGTCAATCAAGTAGTCGTCTCCATCCAGATTGAGCACATAATCACCCCTAGCATATTCATAGAGCGCTAGGCGATAATTCCCAACGCGGCCACGGCGCTTCAGATTTTGCTTATACTGAAAACGTGGGTCGCTGGTGAATCGTTGCAACACCTGTCTTGTGCCGGCACTGGATGCATCATCACTTACAATAACTTCTAAATGTGGATAGTTTTGCGCAAGTGCTGATTCAACTGCTTGCGCGATATAGCGGCTTTGGTTAAATGTGGGTATTAGAATACTGACTTTCGGGTATTCCTTCATGCCATAAGTATAATTGTGAGGCCAGAATCGAGTCGAAAAATCACTATTACGTCCCCGGACTGCCTTGAAATTCTTTAAAGAGGGAACACATCCAGGTTTATGAAAAAACTCTTTTTCAGACTAATTGTCAGCTTATCATTAATGACAATAATCTTAAGGGAAATTGACTTACACACAGTAGTTTCTGAGTTGTCGAGCACAAAACTGGGATATGTGCTCTTAGCTGTTTTCTTGGTGCTCCTCAAATATTGGATAAGTGCATTGAGATGGAGAATGCTTCTTACAGCAAAAAGCATAGATGTGGATCTGACCGAGCTTGCACGTCTCTACTTGATTGGAGCTTTTTTTAATACCTTCTTGCCCACAAACGTAGGAGGAGATGCGGTCAAGATAGCCAAATTGGGAAAGAAGACGGGAGAAGGTATAGATAGTGCTGCATCGGTTTTCATGGAGCGGTTCACGGGCGTGGTTGTGCTCGTTCTCATATCATCGGCGGCGCTAGTTTACTTCTACAAAGTGTGGGGTCTTGTGCTTTTTGTGGGAATACTGTTGGCATTTACTCTGGGCTTTTTTGTCCTGCACAGGATTCAGAACCTACATCACCTGATGCAGAAATTCTATCGATCCGTCATGGCCTACAAGTCAGAGACAAGGATTCTAGCTTACGCTCTTATTGTGGCGTTTATTGCTCAGGCAGTGGTGATCGGGGCCTATTATGCCGTCTTCTTGGCCTTACACTTACAGCCCCCACTCCTTTGGACAATTTTCGTCCTTCCCATCATAATCCTGGCGGGTTTCCTGCCGATAAGCCTGAATGGTTTGGGGATCGAGGAAAGTCTGTTTATTCTTTTTTTTGCAACATATCTGGGGGCAACCACTACCGCACAGGCGCTGGCAGTTTCCTTCATGTTCCGCCTCGTAAGACTTGCGGCCT
>JALLON010000078.1 GCA_027717925.1 Acidobacteria bacterium AH-259-G07
AATGACGCGATGGCACGGCACGATAATCGGCACAGGATTTTTCCCGACGGCGGCCCCTACCGCCTGGCCTGCCCGTGGATTACGAATCCGGCGGGCGATCTGCCCATAGCTGGCCGTTGAACCGTACGGGATCTTTCCCAGTTCTCTCCAAACCTGAAGTTGAAAAGGGGTTCCGCGCAGATCCAATGGAAGGTGAAAAGCGCGTCTTTTCCCCTCGAAATACTCTGTGACTTGTCCCAGGGCTTCATTAAGCACGGGTTGAGAGCCCTTTTCCGGCTGCTGCGAGAAATGTCGATCGAACCAGCGAAACCATTGAACTGACAGTTCCCCTGGAAAGCAGATCCGGCAGATTCCGACCCCACTGCCGGCCACTAGAAGTTTGCCTATGGGAGTGTCCAGCTCTTGACAATAAAGCCTGATCACGTTCTCTCTATCATAGCCGATTGTCAGACAGTTTACGTATCCTGATTTCAAAATGGATTTTACACTAACCATATTGCTCATACTGGGGCTTGTCTTAGGGCACATCATACTCTTCTTGATTTTGAAGAACCGATTACGTGAGGTTTTCGGCCTGTTGGCCAACGAAGCTCTGCTCCGAAACAATCGCAATTTTGTGGAGCTGGCCAAGACAACCCTCGAGAAATTTCAGAGCGAAGCCAAAGGAGAACTCACGCTCCGCCAACAGGCCATCCAAGACCTGGTGGACCCTCTGAAGCAGACCCTTGAAAAATATGAAAAACAGGTGGTCGAACTGGAGAGAAAGCGCGAACAGGCCTATGGAGGCCTGCGCCAGTACCTTGAAGATGTAGTGGAAACACAGGGCCACCTGCGAAGGGAAACAGGTAACCTGGTCAAGGCATTGCGAGCCTCTCATGTGCGAGGCAAGTGGGGTGAAATGAGCTTGAGACGGGTTGTGGAACTGGCCGGGCTTGTCGAGCACTGCGACTTTAAAACTCAGGAGTCCATAGCGGGAGCGGGTGAGGAATCCTATCTGAGACCTGACCTGATTGTCTATCTTCCCAAAGAGCGCAAGATTGTGATCGATGCGAAAGCACCACTGGATTCCTATTTGCAGGCCATCGAAACCGAAGACGAGGAAAAGAAGAGCCGCCTGATGGCCGATCATTGCCGCCAACTGGAGCGTCACATCTCACTGCTTGGGAGCAAAGCCTATTGGGACCAATTGGAAGGCAGTCCCGAATTTGTGGTGCTTTACATTCCCCTGGAGAGTCTCTTCAGTGCCGCCCTTCACCAAAACCCCCAACTTCTGGAAGAGGGCACCCAGAAGAGGGTGATCCTCGCAACCCCCAGCACTTTGATCGCACTGCTCAAGGCGATCGGTTACGGATGGAGGCAGGAAAAGCTGGCCGAAAATGCCGAACAGATCTCGACAATGGGAAAGGAACTTTACGAGCGGCTCTTCAAGCTGGCCGAGCACTTTTCAAGGCTTGGAATCAGTCTGGAGCGCGCCGTTCAGGCCTACAACGAAACCGCCGGCTCGTTTGAGCGCCGTGTTTTCGTGCAGGCTCGACGCTTTAAAGAACTTGGCGTTGCCGCCAAAGACGACATTCCCGAGATTACCTTGGTTGACCGGACACCTCGTCATCTCCAGCAGAACGAACTGGCGGAGAGTCTCGAGAATGAAGAAGTTTCCGTAGTAGAGGGGGTCAGACCTTGACTCCGGGGGGGGTTTGCGTTTGGGGTCTGACCCCCTCCCTTCCCCGGAGTCAAGGTCCACTCACCGGTGTGGACAAACGTACGAAACCCTTTCCATTGGAGAACGGAACAGCGGCGTACAGGAACCACCCATCGGTTACCGCATAGTAGCGTAAGTCGCTGCCCAGTCCCTCTTGCGCGGCCTGGATAATTTCCTTTTGATTCAGTTGGTTTTCTATCTTGTCCAGATCTTTTCCTGAAAACAAAGAATCCGCCACAACTCGACCCTGGCGATCGATGATGGTGATGTTGTAGGGGGTCTTTGGGCGGATAGTGTCGACCTCGCTGTCCGAAGTCAAATCACTGAGACTAAACAGCATTTCCATCATGTGCGCCTGGTGCTGCAAGCTCTTGCGCAACGTTTCTAAATGAAATTTTTTAATGTGCCGCTCATTCCAGACAAACAGCAGGAGCCAGCAGCAAATACCACCCAGGAAATAGATCAGAACGCGCTGCCATCGAATCTTCATGGGTCAAGCTCGAGGGTGATATTTGTCGTAGATCTGTTTGAGCCGTTCGCGGGTCACGTGGGTGTAGATCTGGGTGGTGGAGATGTCGGCATGACCGAGCATCATCTGCACGGCCCGCAGATCAGCCCCGTGTTCCAGCAAATGGGTGGCGAAGCTGTGCCGCAGCATGTGAGGGCTGATTTTTTTTTGGATCCCAATTTTTTGCCCGTACTTTCTCACCAACATCCAAAAGCATTGACGAGTCATCGGTCGTCCTTGCTGGGTCACAAATAAGAACCGGCTTGGTCTGCGCTTGCGCAGGAAGCGCGATCTGGCTTCCTTGAGGTATTTTTGAACAAAACTCAGAGCCGACTCCCCCAACGGAACAATTCGTTCTTTGGAGCCCTTACCGAATGTCCTGAGAAATCCGACCTCAAAATTGATCTCCTCAATTCGCATCCGCACCAACTCGCTCACCCGTAATCCAGTAGCATAAAGCACTTCCAGCATTGCACGGTCGCGCAAACCGTGCGGCATGCTCAGGTCGGGCTGCCCCAGAAGTCTCTCGACCTCTCCCTCGCTAAGATATTTGGGTAAGCTGCGCCAGATCTTTGGCGATTCCAGTGTTTCGCTCGGATCTTCCCGAACGTAGCCATCCAAGAGTAGAAAACGAAAAAAAGAACGAAGGCTGGCGATCTTGCGCACCACCGAGCGAACAGAAAGATGTCCGTAAAGGTGCTGGATGTATTTGGCCAGTTCCTGTTTCCCCACCTCCTCCAGCGTCCAGCTCCTGGAACTGATAAATAAGAGAAATTCCTGAATGTCTCTTCGATAAGCTTGTACTGTGTTGGAGCTCAACCCCCTCTCGACCTGAAGATAATTTAGATAGTTTCGAAAGACCCGTTCCTGCATTGATCTATCGTTTCAGACGGTGGAAGAGATAGCGTGTCTCCTCAATACGTAAGAGTCGACAGCATCCAAAATACACCCCGATCCCAACACAGATGCAAACCGCCAAAGCGACTATCTCTTGCCAAAGACCCATCTCCCCCCAGTGCTTTTGAAAGAATTGATTGAGACTGTAAACAATTGCTCCCATCACAGCTGCAGCGCCCAACGTCTTCAAAAAAGTGGGCATCACCCGGTAATCTCTGAGGACCCCCAACTTATGCTTGAAGCTCCTTGCCAGTAAAGCATTGCTCAGTGTGACTGACAGGGCAGTTCCAAGAGCCAGACCCACGTATCGGTACTCTTGCGGAAGAATGAAAAAAACTAAGACGAGGTTGATTAAAAGGTTGCTTGCCACCGCCATTAAACTGATCCGAACGGGAGTACGAGTATCGCCTAGAGCATAGAAGGTCGGCACGTAAATCTTCATACAACTGTAGGCGAAAAGCCCCAGTGAATAGAGAATTAGCGCGTATGCGGTGTGCAGAGTATCGCTCGGCGTAAAATCGCCCCGCTCAAAAAGTACATGGACGACGGGTACTGCCAAAACCATCAGGCCGATCGTCGAAGGGATGGCCATAATTGAAACGAGTTTGATGGAATTGGCAACGGTCTCCTTCAATTCGTCCCAGCTTTCTTGCGCCGCAAAAAGTGAAACGTCGCGCAGATTCACGACACCCACCGCCACTCCAAAGAGCCCAATGGGCAAGTAAACGATTCTAAAAGCATAGCTTAACCAGGAAACCGGACCATTCGCCTGAAGGAAAGAAGCAATCTGAGTATTGACCAGAATATTGATCTGAACAGCACTGACTCCCACAATCGCAGGAGTGATCAGCCGGGCGATCTTGCGCACTCCCGCATGATTAACGTCAAGACGAAGCTGGAAGCGATAGCCTTGTTTCCGTAAAAGAGGCACCTGCACACAATATTGGAGCAGGCCTCCGAGCAGCGCGCCTACAGCCATGGCGTGAATCGGCAAGATTCCCCATTTTTCAAACTGCGGTGCAAGAAAGAAACCTGACAAAATCACGGCGACATTGAAAAGAGCAGGCGCCAGCGCAGGAATAAAGAAATAGTTCAGCGTATTGAGGATTCCCATAGCCACCGAAGCCATGGCGATCAGCATTAAGAAAGGTGAAAGAATCCTGAGAAGGTGAGCAGTGACCTCCACTTTTCCCGGAACATCGGCGAATCCGGCTGCCAGCAAATAAACAAATGATTCGGGGAAAATAAGCAGAACAAGCGTGAAGCCTCCCAGAAGAATCAGCAGCCCGCTCAGCACCAGGTTGGCTAACAGCCACGCTTCTGATCGGCCTCTCTTGTAGAGGAACTCGGTAAAAGTGGGAACAAAAGCTGAGCTTAGAGCCCCTTCGGCGACCAGATCTCTGAGTAGATTGGGAATGCGGAAAGCCACCAGCCAGGCGTCATTGTAAAAACCGGCCCCGAAGAGTTTCGCGAAAACCTGATCGCGCACCAGTCCCAGAATACGGCTGATGAAAACCGCGAAACTAACCTTTCCGACAGCGCGAGCCGCAAGAGCAGGTTGAGCCATGTTTTTCCGTAACAGCAGACCGGCTGACCGCTTGAGCAGCAGACTAGCCCGCATTTTCCTAGTTTTCCATCTGACCCATCACAAGTTATCATTCTTACCTGAATTATTTGTGACGGGAGTCTACAGGACATGAAATTAGGAGAAATTGCTAGCAAACTGGGATGTGAGCTGCGAGGCTCTAAAGAAGTTGACATCACTGGCGTGGCGGGAATTGAAGAGGCGCAAAAGGAAGAGCTGACCTTCGTTTCCAATCCAAAATACCTACCCAGGATTCAATCAACTCATGCCGGAGCAATCGTTCTCTCTGCTGATGCACCTTCGACTTCGATTCCTACCTTGATTTCTGACAATCCTTATCTCACCTTTGCTCGAGCCATTGAACTTTTTTATCACCCCCCCGAGCCGGTGCCGGGGATTCATCCGACCGCAACCATCGCCGACAGCGCGGTGCTCGGCGACAATTACTCGATTGGAGCCAATGTAGTTATCGGCGAAGGAGCCCAACTCGGTCATAATGCCGTTCTTTATCCCAATGTCACCATCTATCCATATGCCGAAATCGGGGACAACTTTGTTGCCCATTCGAACGCCGTGGTTCGCGAGCACTGCAAAATCGGAAACGGCGTGATTCTTCAGAACGGAGCTGTGGTCGGAGCAGACGGCTTTGGATTTGCGCCCCAGGCGGATGGCACTTACTACAAAATTGCCCAGTCCGGCATCACGGTTTTGGAAGACAACGTCGAGGTAGGGGCCAACTCTTGTATTGACCGTGCCACCGTGGGCGAGACGCGGATCAGAGCGGGAACAAAAATCGATAATCTGGTTCAGGTGGGGCATGGTTCTCGGGTTGGCCGGCATACCATCCTAGCCGCTCAAGTCGGCCTGGCCGGCAGCACTCGAGTGGGCAACAATGTCATGTTGGCCGGTCAGGTCGGAGCTGCAGGCCATCTCAGCATTGGAGATCGGGTGGTGGCCACTGCCCAAACCGGCATTGCCCGATCCGTGGAATCGGGGAAAACCATCTCGGGTACGCCGGAAATGGATTCAGCTTTGTGGAAGCGAAACTATCTTCTGCTGCACGAGCTGCCTGAGCTCGCCCGCACAGTGAAGCGTCTACAGAAGGAACTGGAAGAATTGAAGCAGAAAGGCGCATAAGCCCGGATCATTCATAAATGTCTTGGCGGTGGATTGGCCAGACATTTATGAATAATCCGGGCTATACCGGACTGGTTTCGTCACCTTCACTGGTAATAATCCAGTCCCAGATGAGTGATCTGTTCTTCGCCCCGCATATAGCGAAGTGTATTCTTGAGCTTCATCAACTGGATGAAAAGATCGTGTTCGGGGTACAATTCGGGAAGGGTCATCGGGCTCTTGAAATAAAAAGAGAGCCATTCCTGAATGCCATACAGGCCGGCGCGCTTAGCTAAATCCAGAAAAAGGACCAGGTCAAGAACCAGAGGCGCCGCCAAGATGCTATCCCGGCATAGAAAATTAATCTTGATCTGCATTGGGTAACCCAGCCACCCAAAGATATCCAGATTGTCCCATCCCTCTTTATTGTCTTTCCGGGGAGGATAGTAGTTGATACGAACCTGGTGATAGAAGTCGCTGAAAAGATCGGGATAGACATCCGGCTGAAGAATGTAATCGAGCACCGACAATTTGCTCTCTTCCTTCGTCTTGAAAGATTCAGGATCTTCTAATACTTCACCGTCTCGATTACCCAGGATATTGGTTGAAAACCAGCCCGAGAGTCCCAACAATCGGGCTTTCAATCCCGGCGCAATCATTGTCTTCATGAGCGTCTGACCCGTCTTAAAGTCCTTACCACAGATAGGGACGCGTTTTTGTTCCGCCAGCTCACAGAAAGCCGGGACATCAACCGTCAGATTGGGAGCTCCGTTGGCGAAGGGAATTCCCAGATTCAGGGCTGCGTAGGCATAGATCATGCTGGAAGGAACGTCCTCGTCATTGTTCCTCAATCCCGCCTCCAGCTTCTCCAGTGACTGGTGAACCTCCGTTTGATCGATGAACACTTCAGTACTTCCGCACCAAACCATCACCATTCGGCTGACGTTCTTCTCCTTCTGAAACCGCTGAATGTCATCGATTAATTGCTGCGCAAGATCCCATTTCGTTTTTGCTTCCTTGACATGCTCCCCGTGGAGCTTCTTCACATAGCGACTGTCGAAGACGGCCTTCATTGGGCGGATTGCCTCAAGCTCCGCCTTCAGCCGGCGCAATAAGTCGTTTTCCAGCACCCCAGCTTTACCCGCGGCAGTATAGGCGTCGTCTTCAAAGATATCCCAAGCGGCGAAAACCAGATCATCAATTTCCGCCAGCGAAACGAATTCGGCAATTCTTGGAACTCTTTTCTCAGTTCGTTTTCCCAGCCGCACGGTGCCCATCTGAGCGAGAGAGCCAATTGGCTTGCCCAAGCCCTTCTTGATGGCCTCTATCCCGGCGATAAAGGTTGTGCTGACCGCCCCAAGGCCAATCAGCAGTACCCCTAATTTCCCCGTTGGATTTTCGATTTTTATTCCTTTTTCAATCATAAGTTGACCTATTTGATAAACATTTCACATTTAAGCTACTGCTCAACCTACCACCAGAACGCTATTTATTCGGCGCGCCCTCTTGCACAATCTCCGAAATGTCAGCAACTCTCAAGAAGAGTTGAGAGATGTCATGTAGTAATCGCAAGCGATTTCCGCGAAGGTGTTCTTCATCGGTCATCACCAGAACTTTGTCGAAAAACCGATCCACAGTTTGTCTCAAAGTGGCCATTTGCCTGAGGGCCCGAGTGTACTCACGTTTCCCAATATTCGCTTCCACCTTTGGTCGGATGTCCAAATAGGCTCGATAAAGGTCACGTTCCTCGGGTTCCACCAAGTCGTCCTCGGAAACTGCGGAGATCTCAATTGACTGTTTGATCAAGATATTCTTAATTCTCTTGTAGGCAATGGCCAGCGCTTCGAAATCGTCTTCTCCCTTGATCCTCGACAACGATTGACCCCTTTCATACGCGTCATGTACCGCCTCAATGCCCCCTGCCAGAACGGCATTCAGTACGTCGTAGGAAATCCCGTTCTCCTGAAAAATGCGGCGAACTCGCCCTTGCAGAAAATCCAGTACCTGATTTGATACCTCCTCCGGGTTTTCAGCCGAGAAATTCTTTTGCGCTAACTCCACCAATTGACCAAGAGAATAGTCAAACTGATGGTCAAAGAGGATCTTGACCAGGCCCTGTGCTTGTCGCCTGAGGGCGAACGGATCACTCGACCCCGTGGGAAAGATATTGATACTGAAGCAGCCAACGATGGTGTCCAGCCTGTCAGCAATGGACAAAAGTGCCCCCGTTCGAGTCGACGGGCACTCATCTTCCAGAGACAGGGGCATATAGTGTTCGTAGATCGCCTTCCAGACTTCTTCCGGCTGACCTTCCCCACGTGCGTACAATCCTCCTATCACTCCCTGAAGTTCAGTGAATTCGCGGACCATTTCGGTAGTGAGATCAGCCTTGCACAGCCTGGCTGCCATATCGAGATGTGGGTCTTCACAAAGCTCAGAGCACACACTGCGAATACGCTCGGTTTTGCCCCGGTAAGTTCCCAATTTCTCCTGAAATAAAATCTGATCAAGATCCTCCAGGCGTTCTATCAGTGACCTCTTTCGATCCGCCTCCCAGAAAAAAGAGGCATCCTCGAGTCGGGCAACTAAAACTTTTTCATGTCCCTTTTGTATCGACCCCTCGGGGTCACCGTCCGTGTTCAGTACGGTCAGAAAATAAGGCTGAATTTGCCCGGCTTCGTTGACCACCGAAAAATACTTTTGATGATGACGCATCACCGTCACCAGGACTTCCTGAGGTAGTTCCAGGAAATCGCTGCAGAAATTCCCGCGGATCACACTTGGATACTCATTCAGATGCACCACCATGTCAATCAACTCGGGGTCAGGAAGGATATGAAAACCGTCGGGTGTCTCACCTTCGATTCCTCTGACAATCTTGTCCCTCCTCTCCTCGACATCCGCCAAGACAAAGTTCTTGCGGAGCTTTTCCAGGTAATCATCGACTCTGGATAAGCGGATTTCCTGTTGTCCCAAGAAGCGATGCCCGCGTGTTGTGTGACCTGCCTTTACACCCTCAAACTCAAAGGGAAGGATTTTGTCATTCCAGAGTACAACGTACCATCTGAGTGGTCGAATGAATCGGAAACCACTTTCTCTCCAGTACATGTTCTTAGGCCAAGAGATCGAGGTGACTATTCGAGGTAGGGTCTCCATCAAGATTTCCGGTACCGGTCTGCCTTGAACCTTCTTCCGATAGCCCACATAGGAACCTCGCTCGGTTTCAACGACCTCCAAGTCTGTTAAAGCGACGCCGCCCTTTCGGGCAAAACCTTCCGCGGCCGGGGTAGGCTCATTTTGGTTGTCGTAAGCGACCGATTTCGGAGGACCCAAGACAACTTCCCACCGGTCTGGCTGCCGATCAGGCAAGCCCTCCAGCAGGAGGGCCAGGCGACGAGGAGAAGAGTAGGTCTTGAAAAGCTCGCAGGGTACTTGATTCTCCTCGAGCAGTGTCTGACAGCTTCGGCACATTTGCTCCAAAGCTGAGGAGATCATGGCAGCCGGAATCTCTTCTGTCCCCAATTCAAACAGGAATTTGTTCTTCATGGCTTGCTACATACTGCTTGGCTATTTCCACGGAGAGAGCCCGAACTCGAGCGATGATTCCGACTCGTTGAGTCACACTGATTGCTCCACGACTGTCCAACAGATTAAAGGTGTGAGAACATTTCAGACAGTAGTCATAAGCGGGAAGGATGCAACCTTTTTCCAAACAGCGGTTGCATTCTCTTTCGTAAAGGTCAAAGAGCGCAAAAAGCATCTCGGTGTCGGCCACTTCAAAGTTATACTTTGAGAACTCGTACTCTTCGCGCCGTTTGATCCCTCCATAGGTCAGTTTCTCATTCCACAGAAGATCAAAAACACTGCCGGCATTGGTCATAAAGGCCGCGATACGTTCAAGGCCATACGTGATCTCTGCTGCAATGGGCATTAGATCAAGCCCTCCCGCCTGTTGAAAATAGGTGAACTGGGTGATTTCCATCCCGTCAAGGAGTACTTGCCAACCGATCCCCCATGCTCCCAGTGTAGGACTCTCCCAGTTGTCTTCTTCAAAGCGCAGATCGTGTCTCTCCAGGGGGATCCCCAGCTGACGAAGGCTCTGCAGGTAGACATCCTGGACGTCATCAGGGGAAGGTTTCAAGATCACCTGGAGTTGATAGTGACGATAAAGGCGGTTCGGATTTTCTCCATAACGGCCGTCTGTGGGCCGACGGGAAGGCTGAACGTAGGCCACCTGATAAGGATGTGAGCCCAGAACACGAAAAAAAGTCTCCGGATGCATAGTTCCTGCTCCGACTTCCACGTCGTACGGCTGCTGGATGACACAACCATAGTTCATCCAGTATTCCAGCAGCTTGTGAATGATCTCCTGAAATGTCGTCATTTCTTAAC
>JALLON010000008.1 GCA_027717925.1 Acidobacteria bacterium AH-259-G07
TCGTTTGTCAGTATGACCCTTAAACTCTTTCGTTTGAGTGCTGAGAATCTGTTGGAGTTCTTTTTTAGTGATTGACATAGAGAAGGAAAAAGAAGTTATAGATGTTATCCTCACCTTATCAAAGCGAACGAAAGTGTCAACAGCGAGATCTTGTGGACAATACTTTCGCGTTGCTATGAGCCGGTCGAAGAACCAACACTATTCCTCTTAGTCGTTGAATTTGCTATATTTAGCGAGCATTGATTTTTCCATGATAGTCAAATGAAAATATCAAGATTACATATCGAAAATTTTCGGTCAATCCAGGGCCCTCTCGACCTAGATCTCTCTCAAGTAAATGCTTTGGTGGGACCGAACAATACAGGCAAAACCAACATACTGTTAGCTCTTCAAAAATTCCTTGGTTATCGGTGGCTTTCAGTTAATATGTTTGATGAAAATGATGTCTATCTGAGAGATCCGGATCGTGACATCAGAATCGAACTCGACTTAGATCCGCCTTTTGAATATCAATCTATAAAAGGAGCAGATTCCGTCAAAATCAGGACTTTGGTCTTGAACTACACACGATACAAAATAGGAGTTCCAAAGGGGCAACGAAGACTAGACAAAGGTTGTCTTGACCCGGATGGCAAGACCCCTATGGTACTTGCCAAGGCCCCTCGAAAAGGTGAGCAACATAAATACCAACCACTCGTAGGCATTCCGCAGGAAATACTTGACGTCTTACCAATTATTTTCATTGGGATGAAAAGAGAACTTAAAGATCAGCTTCCGAATGCTCGCTACTCAATGCTTCGCCAACTTCTTGAGGACGTGGATGCCGATTTTCGAAATCCTGAGAACGTCTCAACCATTGTAAACGATAAAGGAATAGAGACTAACGAACCAAGGAGTCAGCAATTTGAAAGATTAATGGGGCAGGCTATGAGCTTGCTTCGAACCAAAGAATTTGAACAGCTAGAACAATCAATAAAAAAGAATGCCCTTCGACAACTGGGTTTAGATCCAGTTAAGGATACCGACAAACTGGATTTTTTCTTCTCCCCGTTCTCATCAATGGATTTTTACAAGTCTCTTAAATTGTTTGTTCGAGAAGGTGAATTTAGCATTGATGCGACTGAGTTAGGGGGCGGGGTTCAAAATTCTCTGGTCATGGCGATTCTGCGAGCATTCGAAGAAAGAAGAAAAAAAGGCGCAATCTTTCTCATCGAGGAACCCGAAATGTATTTGCATCCTCAAATGCAACGTTCTCTTTACAAGACATTTCGAGAGATTAGCAGAACGAACCAGATTATTTATACGACGCATTCCCCCCACTTTGTAACAATACCCGAGTACAGCGAGGTTATTCTTATAACCAAGAATGATGAAGGCACGCAAAAACAAGTTTCTAATCTTGCCATCGATGAAGTGCGAAGAGAAAAAATAAGGAAGGAGATGGACCCAGAGCGGAATGAACTCTTCTTCGCCAAGAAGCTGATACTCGTAGAAGGTGATACCGAAAAGCTTTCCCTTCCCGAATATGCTAAGAAGATGCATTTGGATTTAGATACAGAGGGGACAACGGTTGTCGAAGTTGGTGGGAAGCGGAGTCTTTTAGAATTTGCTAGGATTGCCATTTCGTTCAATATCCCGACTGCGATCGTCTACGATGAGGACTCTTCCGATTTCAGTAAAGAGGACAAGGAGCAAGGAAACGAAGCACAATACAACGAAGAACTCGATCAGTTCGAAAATGGTAATAGTTCTGTCTCAGTCTGGAAGTTGAGTAACAAATATGAAGATGAACTCAGACGAGCTTTAAGTGAGGAAGGATACCAGGAACTTTGTCAAAAATATCCTGGTCACAGCAAGGCGATACGTCAAAGACTGATAGCAGCCGATCCCGACAGCGGCGTTCCAGAATTTATCAAGAACATTATTGACTGGGGAGTACAGAGCTAGGCTCGAAAAAACTTGAGTGGCGCATCTGGGCAAAAGGGTGGGTTGAAGTCGGATCAGGGGGCCAACCTAACACGACGTTTCCTCTTAAACGTAATAGCCTTCAACTTCAAAGGAAATGATTTCAATCAACGATGACCTGAAAATAAAACATGGTAACAGAGGCGACAAGAAAATCGCCCTGACCTTTGACGACGGCCCCAATCCGTATTTCACCCTTAAAATACTCGATCTCCTAAAAAGTCAGGGGGTGCAAGCGTCATTTTTCATCATTGGAAGGTGGGCCGAAAAGTATCCGGATATTTTAAGAAGAATCCACAAGGAAAGCCACTCAATCGGCAACCACACATTCTCTCACGGAGGTGACCATGATGATGACGCTAAATTCGGGGACTATCGCAGATGCGAGGAAACGATAGAAAACATAATTGGAATCAAACCAAGATACATCCGCGTTCCCGGGTTTGGATATGGACATCCCGTCAGGGTCCGTGAACTACGGAAATATGATCTACAAAACCGGGAGTACTTGATCATTGATCACGATATAAACAGCGACGATACAAATCTCGACATTTCACCAACTCAAATTATCGAGAAAGTCACTCGGGAAATTAAGCCAGGCTCTATTATTGACTGTCACGATGGCTGTGGCAGTCATAAGGTTCATCCTGAGACTGGGGAGGTCATAAAGCCCCTCGATGAGCTACTCAAAGAAAGGCCAAAAGCCATATATCAAGCCCTGCCTGAAATAATAAGGGTTTTAAAAAGCCAAGGATTTGAGTTAGTTAGCCTCGATAAGATGAACCTTCTGGGTTAGTTGGACCGTCAGACGGTCCAGGTCTCCTCGACCAACTGGTCAAACGGGCTGGGCGGAAATTCCCGGTACAGAGTTTTAAAGTCTCGCAGTTTTTCTTCAAAGAAAGTGCCTCTAAAGAATGGCATCCAGAATAATGAATTAGTGCGTGCCAGAACTGCCAGCGTGATTTTGAATACATCTAAGGCATGTTGAGGGCCAAGGCCAGCAAGATTCTCCCAAGGGGATAACCGGGCGGAGAGCTGGTTAGTTCTCCTTCTACCTCTGGGAACTACCGTTTCTTCCTGAATGATACTGTATTTCGTAAAGCAGCCATCCCGTTCAAGAATTTCCTTTTTGAAATAGGTTTGGTCAGGCACCGAATGAAAAAGCGCATTGCGCAGATCAGTGTAATCTTGGAAAAGATCGCGGCATCGTCTTGGAGCTGAGGCTTCAAAGAAGTTCTGGCCACTGACGGACAAAGCTAACAAGTCAATCCGCTCAGGGAACTTCTTTCTGATCCATTTTTTCTCGGTGTCGATTTGGTTCCAGTGGTGTAGCGTTTCTTGATTCCCTGAGCCTTGTTCGCGACTGCGGTATTCTATTAACCAAAGGTAATTAAAAACTCCATCCAAACATAAGAAGGAGAATAGCATACAAGTCAGCATTTCTTCCTGGTCTTCTTTCCCCCCAATCTCGAAGTTTTCCAGGTCTAGGCTCTTCAGAGCCCTATGGGCGATCTCCAAGAAATCATAGGCCAGGGAATACCACTCGATTTCTTTTGTAACATTGTTTGTCACTTCTCCAACCCTTGCTTCATCGGCAAAGCGGTTTAGTTCAACATGTATTCAATAGTCGGACTCCAGTGCCGAATACAGTTCTTCGAAGGGCGCGCTTTTGGTGCAGTTAAGAATATTTTCGCACCTCATTCATCTTGGACGTTATGCATTACGGATGGTCCCAATATAGCACTCGTGAAACATCGATCCAATTCCTTGGAAGTTTACAGCGCGGAGACCCCAACGACGAAACCGCACCACCCTCTTTTTTTAGTATTTTTTGCTGATACAACCTCTGAACGACAATTCCGCTTGTTATGATAGGGTCCGTCGGGCCAACGAACTGTGGGACTTGACCGTGTTGTAAGTCTGCCGCCACTGCTCGATGAGGTGTCGGGCCTCGGGAATACTTGGTGAACCAGTTCGTTCAAACACTGGAAACTCCTCGAGCAAATCCAAAGCGAGCCTGACCTCACCGGTAACCCCAGAATTTGCCCCGATTTGGGGGATATCAGGGTAAGGCCCCTGTCGAGATCGTCGCGCTAGGCGCAAGGAAACACGAATTTTTGTCCCACTCGACTCAAAAAGTGCTCCTGAGAGAACCATCCAGCTTTTTCAGCTGCTGCGGGGTCTTCTGGGCCGGGCCCGCTTCCATGTAAAGGATCATTGGGTGGACTTGGGGACTTTGGAGACTTTGATAGAGGGCGTCCCTTCTAAAGAACCCATCAAGAAGTCGTACTAATAAACACTTAGCTTTTTGATTATCTGTATTTTGTATATACGCCTTGAACGTCTCCGAAGTCCACGAACTCTACCCCAGAAACAGAGACAGTTTCAGGGGAAGTACTTTTTGACAGAAATAGCAAATTTCGCCCTCCTTGTTGGAGGATCGGATCAAAAATTATTGTGTATAGCGTAGAAGCATTCTACCAATTTCTCACCACTGCAAAGTGATCAACATTGATAATTTTCACTAAACAGGTTCTAACTTCGTCCAATGCCCCCGCAGTCTTGGATCTCTTAGGTAGCAACGCTCCAAAATCCTTGTATTTATAGGCTTTTCGAGAGGTTCGAACCTTCTGTGAATCCATCTGACGCGCTTTGAGACGATTTTCATTGGTAACAGCCAATTTTCCCAGTAAATATTGAGTTTTTTGTCCTTTAAGAAGAGGTTCGAACCTAAAGTGGCAAAGATCTGCTTTTTGGTCTCGGAAGAGCCTTTTTGAAACTTGGTTCTCGCTTTTTCCGCAAAGGTCAGGACCATCTTGGTTCTCTCCCAGGAGCAATCGTCGCTCCCATCACTTCGCAGGTTTTCCTCCAACTTGATTTTCTCCTTCTCCAAGGTGGCCATTTTCTGAGAGAACTGCTCTCTTGAAATCTCTCCCGCAGCTCTCATGTCAATCAGACCTTCAATCTTCTCGTTAATCTCCCCAAGCTCTTTCTGCTGCCCTTTGACGATTATCTTTTTGCCTTCCACATCTTTCTCTGTTCTTTTTCTGAGCCATTTCAGGGCAAAGCCGTTAAATTCAGTGGGGATCTCTAGCGTGACCAGAGCCGATATAATCTGGTCTTCCAGCGCTTTTTCCTCAATACATCCCTGGGTGCAATCGGGATTCTTCTTTTTGGTGCAGTGGTAATAGACATACCGGTGGACATTGCCGTTTTTCTGTCTCTTGACCTTCTTTTCGGCGGTAATCATGCAGCCGCATTCACGGCAGCGCATCAGGCCCGTGTATTTGAACACATGGCTTTTCGGACGTGGTCTTCCTTTTCTACCTAATAGCTCCTGGATTTTGTCGTACTCCTGTTCAGTGATCATGGGTTTGTGGATGCCCTTGTGCCACTTGCCTGGCTCGTATTTGCTATTTATCGGATATTGGAACCAACCGTAATAGAAGGGATTAGTGAAGATCTGGTAGAGCGTGTTTCGGGCCATGGACTTGCCATTGGGCATTTTGAACTTCCACTTTTCATTGACGATTTTCAAGAGCTGAGGAACCGTATAGGTTCCAGCAAGCATCAGATCGAACATTTTTCTGACAGGGCGGAACCTCTCGGGGTCTGGAAGAACCTTCTTGTTTCCTCTTTCGGCAAACTTGTCATTGATGTAACCGGTGGGAGCGGGTGCTGGATAAATCCCCATTTGGGCTTTCTTCACCAAACCACGGTTAACATCCCGGCCTTTCTTAGCGGATTCATATTGAGACTGGGAGAGGGCGATTTGAAGCATCCATATGCCTTCAGGCGTATTCTCAAAATGATAGGTACAGAACTTTAAGTCTTTAATCACTTGGCTTCGGATCGAATAGGTGATTTTGCCGGCATCAATTTCATTTCGAGAAAGTCTGTCCGGATGCCAGGCGATTATGCCATGATGTTCCCCCTTCTCAACTCTTTCCAGCATTTCAAGGAACCGAGGTCGGTTATAAGGGATAAAGGCGCTTCGCTCCTCTTCGATGAACTCGATATCAAAGTCTTTAAACTGTTCTTGAATCCGGTCCTTTTGTGCTGGAATTGAAATGGCCTGCCTCTCTTTATCTTCGCTGGATTTCCTCACATAGGCGAAGTATTTGATTGGAGAAAATTGATTTTTCATAAAGTTTGTGAAGTGGATATTTCGAGAATCGGTGGGGTCAGGATGAGCTGTTATTTAAACCTAGCAAATCTACCCGCTTGCAACAATAGTCTTACCCTGTGGACTTCCCTGACTTCTCTTCAGCATCTCCAGGCGGAAGAGGCTCCCCGTCGTAAACAGCCTGGTAAAGGTTAATGAGGTTGGTTGCCCGAAAGGCGGCTTCCTGATCGGACAGCTCAACACCATAGTGTTTTTTATAGAGTCTCTTAAATTCGATTATGGTTTCTTCGGGCAACATGAGTTTATTGTCCATAAGTATCCACAATAAACCTCTATGAATTCCCCTACAAGGCTGGAAGATTTGACTTTTTGTCAAGTTTTCCCGCCTTTTTTTCTTTCTCAAATCACATACAGTAAACACAAATGATGGAAAAACGCGACACCTCAGATTTTGCGGTAAATTACCGCAAAGCCTCACCACGAAGCATCCCGGCAGTTTCCGGGGTCTTTGATCATGGGCGTATTTTGGAGATGGTCTATCGACCCAAAGATCGTGAGACGGCCTTTGTTCTTTGGGATGACGGCAAGTGGAGCTATGCCAACACCTACTCCGTGGATAAGAAACACTGCTTAATTCCGTATTCTCCTCACAACAACCTCATTAAAAACGAGGTGGTGCTTCTGCCCTCTAAACCTATGGCATATGAGTCCGAAGAGAGTTTGGTAAACGAGATTCAGGCTTTCATCCATCGATACGTGGATGTCAGTCCTTTGTTTGAAAAGATTGCCGCCTATTACGTGCTCTTCACCTGGATCTATGATGGCTTCAACGAGCTTCCTTATCTCAAACTGCGCGGCGATTTTGGAAGCGGCAAGACCCGCTTTCTGCTCACCGTTGGTTCTCTTTGCTACAAACCCATATTTGCCAGTGGTGCTTCTTCAGTCTCGCCGCTTTTCCGCATTTTAGACATCTTTCGAGGGACCTTGATTATTGATGAAGCTGACTTCCGGTTAAGTGATGAGCGAGCTGAAATAGTCAAAATCCTCAACAGCGGCAATGTCAAAGGTTTTCCAGTCCTGCGAAGTGAAGTAGTTGGCAAAGAGTTCAACCCAAGGGCCTATCATGTCTTTGGTCCCAAGATTGTGGCAACAAGAGGGTTCTTTGAAGATCGGGCTTTAGAAAGCCGTTTTTTGGCCGAACAAATGGGGCAGTATCGTCTTCGGGATGACATCCCTATCAATTTGCCTTCGGAATATAAAGAGGAAGCGTTACACATACGCAATAAGCTGCTCTTATTTCGCTTTCGAAATCTTAACAAGCGGCAAATTGTTGAAGACCTAGTGGATCGACGTATTGAGCCACGCCTCAATCAGATCTTTGTGCCCCTTTTGAGCATCATCGAAGATGCCCAGGCCCGTGAGGAACTCCGTGAAGTGGCTCGTCAATACAACCAAGAACTGATTGCCGAGCGTGGCCTGGAAGTCGAAGCCCAGGTTCTAGAGATTATTCAAGACATGGTTTCCGGCCCCGACAAGGCAAGATTGGCCGTGAAAGACATCACGAGCCGATTTGTTGACCGTCACGGTGAGGACTATGAGCACAAGATCACGGCAAAATGGATTGGGAGCATTATCCGAAAAAAGCTCAATTTAAAGACACACAAGAGCCATGGTATCTATGTCATTTCGCCCTCTCAGAAAACCAAGCTTGAGCGACTCTATGAAAAGTACGGTATCAGCCCTAAGGATGACGATGAAACAATAAATAAGAAAGCAGGCCCATAAAAGCCCGCTTTCCCCCATTTATGGATAGACCTTTGGGGACTTGGAGGACGTTGATAGAGGGTATCGGCTCCAAGAACGCAGTAAAAGACCGCATCAGTAAATACATACCTTTTTAAAGTATCCACACCATCTATTCCCTCTGGAATGTCCCCAATGTTCCCCAGGTCTACCCACTATTCTCTATGCCCAAAAAACGCAAAAAATCTCGTTGGAAGATGGTAGTCATTGCAAACGACTTTCAGATTCCCTTTCATAACCAAAAAGCCCTGGCCCTCTTTAAAGTCTTTTTACGCAGAGAGAAGCCTGATTGGCTGATTTTAAACGGGGATTTTCATGATTTTTGGGAGATTTCTAACTTTGATCTAACGCCCCGAACCGGCAAAGAATTTCTCGAAGAAATCAAGATCGGTCAAAAGATATTGAAGTCTTTTCGCCGCATACTGCCCAAGGCCCGGATCACCTGGATAGAAGGGAATCACGAATTTCGCTTAAGGCGTTACTTGATCCATAAGGCCAAAGAGCTTTATGGACTACCTGGTCTCTCTGTGCCTGAATTATTTGGCTTAAAGGAGCTAAACATCAAATATATCCCTTGTTCTCAAGGAGCAAGCAGATTCACGAGTAATTTCATTCGTGTGGGCAATCTCTACGTAGGTCACTGGCCCACGGTCGCCAAACACGCTGGTTATGCAGCAAAAGGTCTCGTGGACGATAAAGGCGTCAGCCTGCTTCAGGGCCATACTCACCGTTTTGGAGCTCATGCTCGTACCACTGTGGATGGTCGGGTCCTGTTGGGCATTGAAAACCTTTGCATGTGTAAAGCTAGCTATATCTCCCATCCCAACTGGCAGATGGGATTCTCAGTTGTCTACCTAGAAACAAAATCACGACGGTTTCAGTGGTATCCGATTCTGATTGGTGATCGTGGTTTTGTTTGGAAGGGTAGAGAATATCGGTTGGCGGCATGAAAAGCTTAGGAACAATAGCCGGCAAAAATTCTCTCAATTGTTTTCATATTATTTCTTTATATTTTCTTTAACTAAGGTGTGCTAATGCATGTATGAACTAGCATGGCCGCCTTTTTTGTTTTGTAAGAGTCATGTTTTTTCAAATCGGGCTGGGTTTCTATCTTCCCTTTATGAAAGGGTTGGCGCAGACCTAGCCCGATTTGAGAAACGTATGCATGGCCTATCTCGTGGGCAAACACGAAAATCGATGCACCCGGAAAGTGACCCGGTTTGAGGGTCACTTTTACGTTATCGAAGTCGCTCAGAGGCAGTTTTTTGCTTCACAACAAACTTACATTTTTGTCAAGTTTTACCATCCTAGGAATACTGCACCTATCCTTTATACTGAATACATAAACTGATTATCTGATCTGGTTCAGTGATCTTATTTTGCGCCACTGTATCAATCATAATCTGTCTTATTCATGGCATCCACATTACAAAACTACCTGCGAATGTTTCGCAAACGCATCGGTCTTTCCCAAGATGAGATAGCGTTTTTGCTGGGTTCTGAAGACGCGGCAAATGTGTCGCGGTATGAGACAAATGGAGCCCTCCCTGGCTTAAAAATAACCCTGGCTTATGAGGTTATCTTTGGAGTTCCGGCAAGGCGTTTGTTTGCTGGCCTTGTGGATGAGATTGAAGAAAAAACTAAACACCGGGTTCAATTGCTGGTTGTGAAGTTGAGTAAACAAAAACAGGATAAAATGACGGCTTATAAACTGGCAATGCTTAAAACGCTTATTTCTCAGCCGGGAACTGAGCCTGGTGAGGATAAATGAAACATGCTTCACAAGATCAGCAGGGGGTCCTGGCCGTGGACCCAATCACTCGGGGTTTTGCGTTTGCGATCATGGAAGGCTCGGATGTTTTAGTCGATTCGGGCATTAAGCATGTTCGGCAAGACAAGCATACGAGATGTTTAAAGCGCATTGCAGAGCTTTTGGAGCACTATCAACTGGATGCAGTCATTGTGGAAGACTATACGGGAAAGGGGTCCAGGCGCTGCTTGCGGGTTCAGCGATTGATACGAGCTATAGATAACCTGGCTGCACAAAGGAGGATTGCAACCTACAGCTTTTCAAGAGAGAAGGTTAGAAACACTTTTTCCCGGTTTGGAGCCGTGAATAGATATGAGATCGCAACCGTCATCGCCGACCATCTGCCCCAACTGGCTCCTCGGCTACCGCCACCTCGCAAGCTCTGGATGACGGAGGACGACCGCATGAGTATTTTTGATGCGGTGGCTCTTGCCCTCACGTTCTTTCATTTTAAAAACAAACATAAACGGGCCGCTTGACGGTCCCACAGACATCTTTCTCTGTTTCTAGACAGCGGGCATTCTTATCGTTATGTCCGGACCGGGAAGGAATGGAGATCCTCCCCCCAGCTGGCCAATGTCTCCATCTAGGAAATCATTAAAGAGGGATTGTATAGTTCTTTCTGTGCCTGCTTGTTTTATCCCGGCAGGGAGGGATGTCTGTGGGGATTGTCATTACCGTTCATTCTTCCCACAATTCCATTGATTCTAAGATGGCCTTTTTTGCTTTGAAGTCGGCGTCCTGAGTTCCCGGAAGCTTTTTCCCAAGTTTGTGATGTTCCCATAGAAACTCTGCTTGTTCCTGGATCGTTAATATCTCACTGAGCAACCTACCCACATCCTGATCCGTAACTTTTGCAATCCTGGCCAGGGTGATTGCATTAACGTCACTATCACCGCGCTCGATGCGATTGATCTGCTGACCCGACAAACCAACGAGATCTCCCAGTTCTTGACGCGAGAGGTTCCTCTCTTCTCGTGCGGCCTTGATTTTTAACCCCAGATCTTCAGCAGCTTTGCTTCTTGGCAAGGTATTACTCAAATGTCATATAAGTATATTACTATATCTGATATGACGAACTCATATATTAATAGGCGTTCACCAAACGAGAGAATAACTTTTCAAAAACAAATAGGCAATCCATGGTGAAGATAAAGTTATTGGTGACCCTCCTTTCACTTGCAGCAGCCTGCAGTAGCCCGTTTTCCACTTCTTCTCCAAGTTCCATAAGTAAAGGGAAAACCATTACCCGCCTGAACTTCCGGAGTGGCCCAACCTTGCAGAGTCCAGTACTTACAGTTCTTAACAAAGGTCAAGAAATCCCGCTCTTTGAACACGTTGCCGGCTGGTATAGGACAAGCCATGAAGGCAGGAAAGGGTTTGTAAGTGAGCGATACATTAGGCTCGTCAAGGATAGTGTTCGATTAAAACCCGAGCACGAGCACATCCTGGACGCCGCCGGTTGGCTCGACTATGTAGTTGGGAATATTGACGCTTTACGGTACGAGGACTGCCGGGCCTTTATTGTCAACAATGAAAATGCTGCCGCATATGCAACTGTTCACAGCGGGATCAGATGGGCTGTAGTGGCCACACAAGGATACAACGAGATTCAGATTGCCCGGAATCTTGTCCATGAGGCAGCTCATTTAGAGATTTGGGCCAGAACGGGTAAATTAGGCTCCCAAGAGTATTCCCGCTCCAAAGAAAAAGATTTTCTCCTGTATTATCGCAGATTTGTCAGGCAAACCGGACGTCTCAGAGAAATAGTGGTGGTTGATTCCCAGTTAAGTTCTTTTGGAAAACGATATGACAATCGAGCACCCCAGAGAAGTCTCTATTGTCATAAACAAATAGCGAGAATGTTGGGTGAGCCATAAGCGTTGAGAGGCAAAGCTTAAATGAATAAGAAAAAATGTACTCCTGGAAAAAAGGAGCATTGCGAAAGGAAAAAACCATGAAAAATCATTTTCTGATTACAGGTCTAGTCTTATTTTTAGCCGCTTGCGGCGGCAAAAACGTCAAGCTTCCAAAAGGGGAACCTATCAGCCCCTTTGAGTCACTTCCTGTGGAAGCCTATGGAGGAAAAGGTGTAGCAAGCTTGAAAAAACTTTCGCTCCGTGCGGCCCGAGATGTTGCCTACGCCCAGGCCAATCGGGAGCTTGCCCAAGATATTTTTACAGTTACGTTGAGCCGTGTCAGCGAGTTCTCGCCACCGGGAAAAGAACCTCTCGTCAGACCCATGAGCACAGTCGTGAGTCAGGTGGTCTTGGTTGGCAAGAAGTTTTCCGAAGAGCGGCGGGTCGGGGACACCTTGTGGGTCAGACTGTATATGTCAAAAGCGGAGGTGGATGAAAGTATTGGTAAGCACTTACAAAGCCTGGCTGGAGAACTGCTTACCGGTCCTATCCGTGAGAGGCTGACCAGAGAGGTAGAACTCAGCGATAGCAAGGTCGAAGAAGAGCTGAAGATTTTGGCAGACTTTCAAAGACGCCAATTCAAGCGGAGATAATCATGAAGGCACTAACACTATCTTTATTACTCATTTTATTGGCAGGAACAATTGCCCTGGCTGAAGGCGAAGGGGAGATCGTGGTGAGGGCATTTGCCCATCTTAACGAAGGCGGCTGTGAGAGAGCCTATCGCAAAGCGCTTGGAGAACTGCTTCGAAAGCACGGCACAACGTTTATCACCGTTGTCGGTAAAGAAGACAGTTACATTCAACGGAAAGGAAAGAAATTTGAGGAACGAACACAATGGCATCAAGAAACCGAAGTGCTCCTGGCAGGACTCTTTCAAACGCGCACTGTGCATCAGCACACAAACAACGGTTACTGTATGGTTGAGATCCATTTGACCCAGGAACAGCTCCAGGAAGCGAAACAAGGAAGTGTTCAGATAATTCAAGCTCAACTTAAAAGACGGGGAGAACATAGGGTGAGTCAGGACATCTTGAGTCTACGTAAAGAAGTCAAAAGAATTCAAGGAGAGCTTAAACGGATCAGTCAACGGGAGGAGGCCATTGGCCCTGTAGCTCGCCGGCGTCCATATCAACGCAGGTCAGTGCCCTACTATTCCCAGGCACAGTCTGTTTATTATGTGGTGACACCGGAACCGGTCACATACTATCGCACGCCATACTACAGACAAACAGCTTATCGTGTGCGGAACCAATACCCGGTACGTTTGAGTACAAAGGAAATCTTGGTCCAGCAAGGCATAGCCCTGCTCAAAAGCATTGCTTATAGCTATCGTTGGTAAAGCTATTATCTCATCCCTGAAATTCATATGTTTCGCATTACCAAAAATCCGATGATTCCAACAAGCAATAGAAGACCTGGGAAGGGTGAGTAATGCGTGAGACAATCGAACATCCACTCGCCACCTCACTAGGGTTGGCTCTCCCGGGCCACTGACACTTACTCTAAGACTCCCTGATTATATCTCCAGGCAAGCTGTCCAGTTTGCCTTCTTTCTTGGTCAAATCCATAGGCATTGATCAGAAATATCACTGGAATTGTTCTCCTTTCAAAATACACCCTAGCTGAGGAGAAAGAGATGTCAAGCTTATACTAACTTTATTAACTTGTTTGTTTTCAGTCACTTAACTTGACTTATTCTTATAAGATGATATAATATAAGATAGGGTTATTTAAGATTATTTCTTCGCCGTTTTCGCACTAGAAAAGAAGCCAGACTTCTTTCCTTTTCCACATATCCGTAAAGTTCCCAAACTGGCCTTTGGCCGACAATAAGAAGTGAATCCTTCGTATGGTGCCATCTGAGCCTGAAAATTGTGTTTACGGCTCGGGATCAGATTAACCACGGCGACGAGGGAAGAGGATTTAGCTCTTTTTCTAGCCCTTTCAAATCAAATCACCGCCCAATTCTGGGCAATCAACCGACAATCAAAGGAGGATCATATGAGTAAAGTCACTATAGGACCATGGGGAGTCCGAAGAAAACTTCCGGATAAAAAACATATAAAAAACATGCAGAGGATATGTCTCAAAGCTGCAGATATTCTTGAAGAGGAGCTAGGGATCGTTGGGAAGGAATTCCGTTGTGCCATCGAGGCCGCAGACCACGAACACTACGATTACGATGAGACGGTCTATTATCTTCGCAGGATGTACTCGCGCCTATTGTGCGCCAATTTCGTCATTCACGACACATACTTATCCCCGGAGAATAGACTCGAAGTGCTCAAATTTCTTGGCTTTTCCGATCCCCATAACAGCAAGCGTCTATCCCCTAAACAGCGCGTCTCACTTCAAGAAATGCACTATGCCAGATGTCTTGAGATAGTTGGTGATCAAATTGACGGCTATGTTCACTGGATTGGTGTGCGTCTGCGCCTGACATTAGTCCCAAAATATGTCCGCCTAAAGCCGTGGGCCCAAAATGAGAAATGGGAGGCCATATTGGAACGCGTTGAGAAGTATCAGCCCCAATTCGAGTTCATTGACCTTATGTACGGGTTTCTATTGCGGATAGGTGAGTTCTACGAGAAAAACTTTCGCCCAAGACACCCTATTTGTCCATGTTGTAAAGCATGATATGGAATTCGCAGGAGCAATACACGAGGACCACTGGGAGCACATTCCCAGTGGTCTTTTTTTAAACATCCAGATCGTGAAGTTCACAATAATCTCGGACTGTAATATCTTTATGAAGAAAGAAGAGTATGTTTTTCTGAGTTAAGGGCCACCACTTAGATCCTTCCGTACGCGTCGTAAATAACCTCTGACGTTGGTCCTCCTCCTTTCTTCTCCAGTAAACTGCTGCCACAGGTTGGGAAGAACTTGCGCTAATGAATGACCCCATCACTCTTGGAGGCATACGGTTCAAGCGTCGGAATATTCGGTCACTTTTCCAAGATAAGATTAGCTTCAAAAAAGTTGTCGAAACCTCAATCCCACGGAGATCTCCTAAGGCGCAAAATCTCCCAACTCCCAGGTCGTCTTGAAAGCTAAGTTTATCTAATCGTCCGTCCTCTTTCTTGAAGATGAACCTCATTGCAGGAAGTACTCCGGCAAAGAAGCAAGGGATCAACTTGCCGAGCCTTTCCTCCCCGTCCGTTGAGGCTACCAAAATAAGGTGATTAAGGTTGATCACCTTATTTGAAATGGAGGTAAATATGATCTTTTTGAACTTGTGGTCATCAATGTTTTCTTTAGGTATTTCAATAAGAGTCGTTTCCGTCTTTGTCCTTGGGTGCCCAATAGCGAAGGGTAAGCCGGAAAAGACTGTAGCAAGAAATGGTCTATCATCCCAAATCTCAAATTCACCAATAAGATCGCCTTTACAAAGGATCAGTGGGTGAGGCTTGCCGAACTCGCCTAAATGTTGAATTTGCAAACTACCTTTATTAGTCAAAAATTGAAGGTCGGTTTTGCTGTGGGGCTTCATTATGTATATAAAGGCGTTACCAGACATTATTAGGTGTAGCCCCGCTCGCTCACCGGCCCAGGTAATGGGCTGACGGCCCGTGTATATTGTCAAGTCTAGATGCTCTCGCCCCTGAGCCTTTAGCTCCTTTAGAACTGACACGGCTACTTCGAAGCTCTTCCCTTTTGATCTGACTTCACGAAGCATGTCTTCAACGTTAACCGATTTCGTACCGATCACTGTGCTAGACATCTTACAAATAAGAAGAGCGACTCACCAGGGGGTTGCCCCATAGACAGAGGAGCGTCAGGTTCAAGAATCTTATTGGGGTGAAAACCTGAAGCAGGAAAAGCACCTATCAGAGTTTCCAGAGGTCGGTAAAAACACGGAACGCCCGGTGCGTTCTCAGCTATCTTCACAACGAATGACCCATTTGGCTGAGCATAGGTCGACTTCCAAGAATGGAACCAGGGAGAATAGGGAGTAACAAATGTGGGATGGAGGTCACACACGACGAAATACCCTCCGTTTCTTGCCAGATAACGCAGCGATTTTAAGACGTTCTCCAGATCCGGGCAACTGTGAAGCACAAGGCTGCAGACAATAATATCAAAGCTCCCGCCAGGGAAATGTTGTGGCGCTTCACTAATGTCCATTTGGTAATACTTGATGTCCTTGGGAGCCCTTTCCTCTTCCTCAATTGCAAAATTGATAATTCTGGAGAGGTCTATGCCGGTTACCTGGGCTCCGGCGTCACTAAGCAGCCTTGCGACCGTTCCTTCACCACAACCAGCGTCCAGGACATTCTTTCCTTCTAGTCCTTCAAGAAGTTCTACTAGCGTAGGGAGGACCTGCTCTTTACGGTTGGGATCTTCTCTAAGATGTCGTGCCCACCAATCGGCGGCTTGATTCCAAAGATTTTTAACCTCTTCTTTATCTAGCATTCTAATATACCTCTTCTCTCTAGTTATTTTGACGAAAACAGCTGGTCCAAGAAGTCTTTAGTCTGATAAATTGTCAGAGACAAACCTAAGGCTTTGGAAATCCTGGGAATAAGTGGAAAGGCAATTCCCGAACACCGGCATAGAGTTCTCACATCCTGCCTTGCCAACAGGCGCGCTGGAGGTCCGTCAAACAAAACATTACCAGTGGAAAGCAGGATGATTCGATCACAAATAGGAAGAAAAAAGTTAATGTCATGTGAGCTGACCAGTATAGTCTTGTTTTTAGCCTTCTCCTGGGTCAGGATTTCGCGGAGACGTAGCTTTTCATCGTAGCCCATATCCGCAGTTGGTTCATCAAGAGCCAAGCAAGGCGTATTCATGGCCAAAACCGAAGCAATGCTCACCCATCGGCGCTCCAATGGATGCAAATCGTATGGGTTATCCCGGGCACGTGACGAAAGGTTCGTTAGTTCAAGCGACGAATTCACGAGACGTTCATAATTTGCTCTACTGAGATTTTTTGGTCCAAATGAAACTTCTTCAAATACGGTGTTGCAAAATATCTGATCATCGGGATTTTGAAAGGCAAGGGCCACAAATTGAGCAAGTGAGACAACATCGGCAGTCCGAGTATCAATGCCGTTTACAATTACAGTTCCATGGTCGGGCTTTAAGAGCCCGTTGAGGTGCTTAAGTAGAGTCGTTTTTCCTGAGCCGTTTCTACCTGTGATGAGGACTATTTCGCTTTCCTTTACATGCAATGTGATACCGTTGAGAGCTTGAGTCCCAGTGGAATAGCTATATTGCACACGATCCAACCGAAGCTCAATCATTCTTTTCTCCTTCTCCAAAACTTCCGCACGTCTCGTAGAAATGCAAGAGACTCTCCATACCTGGTTGGTAAATGGGTGACGTTCTTCTGGGCGCGAAGTTTCACTAAGTATGCCAACTCTATCCAGAGGGGCACACCAAAACCTCTTTCTATCAGTCTGGTGTCACCAAGAACCTTGTCCGGGGATCCATAGGCTAGGGTAATACCCGTTTCCAGGGCTAAAACTCTATCCAGCGCTAAGACGTGCTCAGGCTCATTTTCCATAATAACAAGGGCCTTGCCCCTTGACACGAAGCGTTTCAGAATGGTCTTCAGTCTTTGGACACCGATCGGATCTAATTGGGAAAATGGTTGGTCGAGTACTAACAGTTCAGGATCTTTAACCAGAGCAGAGGCCAAAGCAAGTTTTTTGGTCTCGCCTCCAGAAAGTTCGAGAGGACTGCGCTGAGAGAGGTGTTCTATCTTCAAAGCGGCCAGGACATTTTCAACTCGGCTCGCAATTTCTGACCTGCCGATGCCCATGTGTTGGAGGGTCAGGGCCACCTCCTCAAAAACTGTGAGTTTGATACCTGAGATCTGCAAAAAGGGGCTTTCAAGCAATGTTCCTGTAATGGCTACTAGGTGATCAAAATTTTGGGGATGTACCTCTAAGCCACCAACTGATAACCGTCCCTCGGCGTGACCGGATTTGAAAAAACGTTGGAGTATACCGGATAGAGCTAAACAAAGCGTCGTCTTGCCTGCCTTTGAAGGCCCGATAACTCCTAGCGCCTCTCCACGACTCAAAGAAAAAGAGAGACTTTGTAAAGCAAAGTCTTTGCACCCGCCATACGAGAAAGAAAAATTCTCTGCAGTGACAATCAGATCATTCAACGTAGTACCTTAAGAGCTAAAGAGAAAAGAAACCCGGAGATGACCAGCATGGCAATAAACTTCTCATGCAGCGGTTGAGGCTCTTCTACAGCGAGAGGCGTATAAGAGCTTTTTGAACCGAATCCCTTTAAGCTTAGGCCTATGGACCGATTAATACTCTCTTTGAGGTAAGAAAAGACTAGTGGTGCTATGATCGGAAGGAAGGCTCGCGTTCTCACGAACACATTTCCTTCTACCTTTAGTCCACGGGATTGCTGTGCCTGGGTGACTGCCTCTAACTTATGTCGAAGAAGTTGCAAGAGGGAAATAGCAAACAAGAATACATAACCGAGGGATTGACCGAAATCTCTTCGCATTGCCCATTCCGCTAATAGGTGGGGATCAGCTGATGTGAAAAAGAATATTTGCGAGAAGATCAAGACTAGGAGTCGGGCACTTATGTGCCAAGCAAATTGTATTCCATCTTTGCGTAGGAATCCCACAGACCCCATCAAGGATGATCCGCTCTCTGGATAGATAAGGCTATTGAGAAGGAAGATGAAAAAAATAACTGCTCCCAGGTGAACGGCAAAGCGCCTCAGCATTATCCTGGCATTAGGACGAACGAGTAAGAACGCCAGAAGCGTTAAGGCCAGTACTGTATTCCCTTGGGCATCTAGCAAGAGGGACTCACAGATAGCACTGACTGCGATCACGAGAGAGGTGGCGGGGTGCAAGCGCATTTACTGCTCAAGCCCCAGATAACGGGTTCGAGGATAGTAGGTTGTAAGACTGGACGGTAGACGTTTTACCAGCAGACGAGATAGAACGTAGGTTAACGTCTTATCAACGGGGTCTGCCGCCAAACCAGCGAACAGAACACTCTTAAGCAATGTCTCCCCAGTGAAGCGGAGATAAGCAACAATCAAAGACGTACCTGCCAGCGTAATTCCTCCAAAAAGATAGGCCGTGATTGGCGCAGACACAACAGCTGCCGCAAAACCCTGTAAGAGACCAGCGAAGATGGTCTTTGGCCAGGTCGTAAAAAACCCTTTCCGTGCCATAAATGCCGAGAAACCACCGACTACAATGACCGTTGGAATGTAGTAAGGGAGATATGGGTTAATATAGACTCCACCGATGATGGCCGCCATGATACCGCTTAGGATTCCGGCCCAAGGACCTATAGTAATCGCTACCAGTACCGTGCCCACTGTGTCCAGATATACGGGGAGTTTGAGAAATGCAATCACCTGGCCTAAAACCAGGTTCAGAGCTGCTCCAAAAGCAATAAAAGGTAGAGCGACCCCACCTATTTCTTCGCGTATATTTTGGATCAGTTTTGCCATACTAACCTCCTCAAATTATCTTTCCCATTTCTTAAGAGTACATTCTGCTTCAAAGGGTTCGGGCCGGTAAAGTATCTAAAGTAACCCCCTAAAATTTGACCCAAAACTTTATCGGTAAAATCTAATCCCCTACAAATTCTGCCTTAAAAAGTTTAGGGCTAAAAAACTCTAACATACTGATAACAAAAGCCTTGACTTGGCTAGCGCCGTGTTTGACACTATTCGTCATGACGGAAAAAGCCACTCACCACGACTCATTGAATCCCGAAAATAAAATTGCACCCAATAGGTTGGAACGCCGGTGTGCTGATGCTCTCTGGGTTGAGGCGCGGCGCGCCAACGAGCGAGCCAAAGCGACCAATGACCCTGAGTTCTACCTACAAAAAGCGCGATTGTTGAGTGAATTAGCGCGGCGCGGCTACTTGTACGTGTACGACGCCTGGGTAACACCCGTTGGCACTCTCCTCTCCGTAAATTTCAAAAACGGGTGGCTTCATATTGCTTTCAGCCATCTTGATCCGGACATCCAGGAGATGCTTCGACCCCTTGTTTTGTCTTTGCTTCGGGAAAAGTTTCGGATTACCAAAAATCCGACGTTCCAACAAGTAATACAAGACCTGGGAATGGTGGGTAATGTGTAAGACAACGGTCATATTTCTTTTATTGCTGGCAGCCGGTTGTAGCGCTGGCACTGAGAGTTTTCGCCCTATGGGCAAAACCACCGTGCGCCTGAATTTCAGAAGGGGCCCAAGCCTCCAAAGCTCTGTAATTAAAGTCTTAAGGAGAGGTCAAGAGCTTCCACTTCTTGACCATCTTCCCGGTTGGTACAAGACATCGCATGAGGGCATGAACGGTTTCGTCAGCGATCGGTACATTCGTCTCGTCAAGGACCAAGTCCGGTTGAGGTCGGCTGATGAACGCATTCTTGAATTGTCAGGCTGGCTCGATTATGTCGCAAATAACATAGATGTCCTGAAGTACCAGGAATGCTCCTACTTTATCGTGAATGATGGTCCCGCAGCTGCGTTTGCGACAGTCATTGACGGAAAACGGTGGGCGGAAGTGGCAACCGAGGGCTACGGCGATCTTCAAATTGCTTGTAATCTCGTCCACGAAGCCGCCCATCTGGAAATCTGGACCCAAACCGGTGAGCTAGGATCACAAGCATACTCCCAATCCAAAGAAAGAGAGTTTCTCTTTGCCTATCGCTCGTATCTCCTTCGTGCCGGACGTTTGCAAGAAGTCAGACGCCTCGATGCACATCTGCTCTTACTCAATGCTCAGCAAGAGAGGGAAACCTAGGATGACTTACCGAAAAAATGGAGGGAAATCAGCAAGCCATGTTTCCAAAAATGAGCCCACCGATAGCAAGGAATAAACGGGAGGATTTTATGCCAAAGACAAACAAAGAAAACCGCCTCCTGGAAGTGGAAGGCTTTTATCACGGCACACAGAAAGTATCTCCTGATCCCACCGAAGCTCAAATTGACATGCACTTTAGGCAGCTTCAAGAAAAAGTGAGGCTGGGCAGCGTCAAATCCCTCAAGTATTGTCAGGCCAAAGTCGAGACGCTGAAACGGCGTAAAGACGATATTGAACACCAGTGGCGAGAATTAAAAACTGAGAGTAAAGGTATACCCCCACAGATTGTGATGCCCTTCCTTTCTGTTGTGGTCGCTGCACTTGCAGTCAGTGGCGAAGTCGTGCTCCTTGCTCCAGTGATGGATGGTTTTGGGATCGCTGCCCGCACGTGGCAACTTTTTACCGCCCTTGTTCTGGTATTGGTCTCAAGTGGCCTCATCGAATTAAGCATTCGCCAGATACACCATGGCCCAATAGAAGTGGAAAATGATCATCAGACACGGAGTAACACCACGCCTCAGGAAGGACTAGACCGATACAAGCTGACAACACTTCTCACGACTGTTCTCCTGGCTGTATTTACCCTCACCCTTATCTTCGTCCTGGGTTGGTGGCGCGCCGAAGAAATGATCTTTGCCGCCTCACAGCAGCAAGGAGCATGGGGAAGCTTTCTTGGCCAGAATCAAAGGCTTACCCGTGTTTGCGTGATCTTGTTGACCACTGGATTGCCCATTTTTGCCGCTGTAGCCCTTGACTGGGGCATTAGCTGCTTGGGTTATGCCCGGGAGTGGCGAAAGACCAGGCAAACCTTCGAGAAACTGTCACAACAGCTCGATGAAGCACGAATGGACCTTGAAGTTGAAAGTGAAACAAGAGACTGCCACATCGCCACATTGGAAGCGAAAAAGAAAGAATGGATAAACGCCTATCTTGCAAATTATGAGATGGGACGAATCGTAGGTGCCAAGCGGAAGCCCTTGTGGCAGGTTGTGGTAAAAATTGCGCCGGTGACGCTCCTTCTCCTGGCTGCCTGCTTATTGCTAGATCCCATTCTTGTCACTTACCTGAAGGTGGGACGACTGGTTGTGTACTTTTTAACAACGTTCGGACTCGCTGGTCTCTACGCATATCGGGTGATCAAGAAATGGGACCGCCCCACACCATCGCAACTCTACAAACAAAGAGCCCTTAACTGGTGTATGACACCGGCATCTGAAGCTGAACCAGTAGAGGATGAAACCACATCCGCCATACCCATACCGGAGAAAAGCAAGGTGGAACCAAAAATTGAAATGGAGCTCCCATCGTATCAGGCGGAGGAAAGGAGACGAGCATCATGACAAAGCACCTTTGGCTACCCCTTCTTTTAAGCGCGGTATGTTTGGCTTGTCACCAACCGCCCGAGGCTCCACTCCATTTAGTTTGCTTGCTTGACGTAACGGGGAGCGTAACTGCTCAAGGACGGGCAACCTCTTTTGAGGTAATTCATGCGCTCCTTGAGAAGCTACAACGAGGGGACTCACTCATTGTTATTCCTGTCACCGATGATGCAGAGGTTGAGGGTCCTGGGCAGATTCTGCGGTTTAATCTTGGCAAAAAGCGGCAAGCCTATGATGCGGATTTGCGGCAATTGGCCAAAGATGCAGAGGCGCGTCTGCAGGAGCTGTTAGCATCGGCTACAACAAACCCGCACCAGCACACCGACATTCTGGGGACCGTGAGACTCGCTGGGGAAGAGTTCTCCTTTGCTGACAAAGACGCTCTCAAGGTTCTTGTTTGTCTCAGCGACTTTATCCAGGATAACGCCCAGTTTGATTTCAAAAGCGACAGAATGGTCGCCAATGAGCACGGGGCCAGAGAACTGGCCTCCATGCTCGCCGGGACCTCCAAGATGCAATTTCAGAAGGTTGAAGCCTATCTTGGCATGATTGGCAGCAAAGATTTAAAGAAACTCGATACTGTGCGTCGCAATGCTATCCGTTCCTTTTGGATCGAACTTTTGAAGAGGCAAGGAGCCAACGTCACATGGGCAACGGATGGCTCCGGCAAGCTGGCCCGCTTTTTCGACCAACTTAACAAGGAAAGGATAAGCAATGACTGAGCACAACCGTAGGTCAGTGACAAAGCGAAGCCAGAAGCTGCATAAAGCCTTCTATCTTTTCATTGCATTCCTTCTCTTTGCCCCCTTTATAGTCCAGCTCATCAATTGTCTCTTTCAGTATTGGGGTACCTATGCTGTTTTCTTTGTGGTGACTCTGTTGTGCTACCTCAAGGTTCGAAAATATCACGGACCCAGAGGTCGTTCGCCCGTTCGTTATAGCTCTCTGGAACGTGTCCCCGCCGAAGAAGGCTCTGAGGGCATGCAGATGGAGGAAATCGAGGACTGGAGGAGGTACCAGTAAGACGATGGATTTCATGTATTGTCTCCAACTGTTAGGTCACCCGAAGCTGCGAAGCGACAGCAACAGATATCTTCGTACGCACAACAAAACACAAGACAATCTCAGATATGAAGAGAATATTCGACGCTTTGCTCAAAAAAGCAGGGCTCCTCTAATCAGCCCCGGTATTGGTGGTTCAGGACATCCTATCGAGATCCCTTTGGATGCATTTCATGGCCATGGCTTAATTTGTGGGGCAACCGGCAGCGGCAAAAGTTTTTCCACCTTATCGTTAATGCTTCAGCTGGTACAGATTGCAAGGAGACACTCTGGTATCTCCTTTGGTCTCATTGATGCCAAAGGAGAACTCTTTGAGAAATTCCACCAAGCTCTGGACCATGAAATGTCCCGTCTTGGCGTAGCTGAGCGGGCGATGCTGGAAAAGAAGGTGAAGAGTCTGAACTTCAGTAATGCTTCTCATCCTGTTCCGTATAACCTGCTCAAATCTCGCCAGGGAGAGAGCCCTGAGCTCTTGGTTCAAAGAAGAATGGAGGTGTTCAATGACGTAATCGGAAGAGAGGGACATCTTTCCCTCCGAATGTCCAGAATGCTGCGATATTTTCTCCTTCTTGCTCTTGAGTTTGACCTGTCTTTCCCCCTGCTTGAGTTTCTTTTCACCAACACTGAAGTCACTCAGCACCTTGCTTACAACTCAAAGAATCTCAGGCTCAAGTCATATTTTGCAACTGACTTTCCTCGGGAGTCCACCACCCTCCTTGCTTTGTCACAGCGTCTTGATTTTCTCCTTCACAACGAGGCGGTACGCCTTTCCTTTGGAGCTGACAGCGCTGTTGATTTTCAGGACTTGATGGATCGGGGCGTGGTGGTAATGATCAACTGTGGGGGCCCGAGCACGCCACGGGCGCTCAGTCGGATCATTCAATCCTTACTGCTAAGTGATTTGCGCCAGGCCATCTTTTCAAGAACAAAGCCTCAGCATCACTACACGTGGTTTATTGATGAGGCCCAGTGCCTCTTTTCTCAGAGCGCTGATACAGAAAACCTCAGCTCAATACTTTCCATGTCGCGATCCTATGGAACTCATCTTGTATTAATCACCCAATCCCTTCTCTCAGCAATTCCAGATCGTGAGTTCTTTACCAACCTTGAGACCAACTTTCGCTGGCTGCTTCTTTTCCGCTCAGGACTCCAGGATGCCCAGATAGTAAGACCCGCGATTCCTTGTACGGGACGAGTGATCAGACAACGCTATGGCAGAGGCCGTCTCAGTTATATGAGCCCGGAGCAGGAAATACGTCATCGCCTGCGAGAGGTTGCCAATCTACCTCCCCAAAACGCATATTTTTGGCTGCGTGGAGCAAACACACAGGCCATCCAGATAAGATCTCACCACCTGCGTTTTCCGCAAAAGCAATCTAGCTTACTGCATCGCTTGCTGCACGAAGCCGACGCCCAAAAAGTAAAGCGGAGTTTAGAACAGCAAGAGAACCAACTCGCCAACCTTATTTCCTCACCAACGATGAGGAAGGTTCAAAAAAAAGCCACTGTCTACGA
>JALLON010000079.1 GCA_027717925.1 Acidobacteria bacterium AH-259-G07
TGGAAGGTCTTCATAGGGCGGATTCTGCCTTGGTCTTGGCGGCCCTTTTTCGGGAGTCGCCGGGTCCCTTTTTGTGGCTGTGTCTAAACAACCGCGAGGCTGAGAAGATCGCTGAGAATCTGCGCTTCTTTTTGCCAAAGGGGAGTGAAGATCATGTCCTCATTATCCCGGGATCTGAAACAGACCCCTACCGCGGGCTCTCACCTCATCCCAAGATTGCAGCCGAGAGAGCGATCGGTTTGTGGAGGCTTCTGAAGGGTTTTCAGGGATTCATTGTCACGACGGGAGCTTCCATGGCCGCTCGGATGCCCTCGCCGGCTGATTTTCTGAGCAATTGCATTCACTTGGAAGTTGGGGGTTTTCTGCCCCTTGATCACCTGCTGGAGAGACTGAGGGAGATCGGATACGTGCGTGAGGATCCGGTCAGTGAACTCGGTGAGTATTCAAGGCGCGGGGGTATTGTCGATGTCTTTTCGCCGGCCCATGGAAATCCAGTCCGAATTGAGTTTTTTGGAGATGAAATTGAGTCCATTCGAGAATTTGACCCGAGCACGCAGAGCTCGACCGAGCTCATTCCCTCCTGCGAAGTGGTGCCAATGCGCGAAATGATCCTGACCGAGTGCGAGATCGCGCGCTGGCACGAGAAGGCCCCTGAACATTGGAGGGAAGTGCGCTTCGCCGAGGCTTTGCAGGAAAAGCTCCAGTTTACTGAAAACCGGGAGCTGTTTAATGGCTTTGAGTATTTGTTTCCGCTGGTGGTCAAAAGCGACCATCACCTCTTGGAATTCTTACCGAAGGGGCAAGACTCGAGGATCGTCATCGGAAATGCTGATGAATTCCTCGGAGAATTTGAATGCTTACACGTCAATCAACAGAAAACGTTTCAAGAACGGGATGCCAGTGGAGAGCTGGTATTGCCTCCCGAACGTCTGTTCTTTTCCAAGCAGTGGCTGGTCAACCTATTGGAAGAGCAAGATGTTTTCTATGTGGAGCAATTGTCGAATCAACCACAAGAAGCTCGTCATTTCGATTTTCAGATCGAGCAGAGGTACAGGGGTCGGATCCAGAACATCCTCACGGACTTGAATAAGTGGCGAAAGGCGCAAGAGCGGGTCGTTTTGGTAATGGGATCGCGAGGAATGGCCGAGCGCTTAGTCCACATTTTCAAGGAATATGAAGTGGGAGTTTACTTGGCCGAAAAAGGGATCGATGAAGCTCTTTTTCACCCTCTTTCGGTCACCCAGGGGAAACTCTCGGAAGGTTTCTATTCTCCCAGCCTGAGGCTTCATGTGCTCACTCAGGAGAATGTCTTTGAGGAGAGCCAGCTCAAGCCGCCTGCCAGGAAGCCGGCCCATCGAGACATCGCTGGTAAATTTGTTTCCGATTTCCGTGACCTTAAGGAAGGGGACTATGTGGTTCACGTCGATCATGGGATTGGTGTCTTTGGGGGTCTGAAACGGATCGGGGTGGGGAAAGAGGTGCGTGAGTTTGTGGTTTTAACTTACCGCGACGCTGCCAAGCTGTATGTTCCGGTCCATCGACTCGACCGGATCCAGAAGTACAGCGGCAGCGGTGGAGCTGCACCTCAAATCGACCGGCTGGGAGGAGCTTCCTGGGAAAAAACCAAGCGGCGCATTAAGAAGTCAATGCGGCACTTGGCTGAAGATTTGCTCAAGCTCTATGCCCGTCGAGAAACGGCAAAGGGACACGCCTTTTCGCCCGATGACTTCCTGAGCAGGGAATTTGACGAAGCGTTCGAATTTGAGGAAACGCCGGATCAGGTGGCGGCGATCCGGGATGTCAAGTGTGACATGGAGGCAGAGCGCCCTATGGATCGGTTGATTTGTGGGGATGTGGGATACGGGAAGACGGAAGTGGCCATGCGAGCAGCGTTCAAGGCCGTCAATGACAGCAAACAGGTGGCGATTCTGGCCCCCACCACTGTGCTGGCCCTCCAGCACTACAATACCTTTAGAGAGCGCTTCCAGGCTTTTCCAATAAGCATCAAAATGCTGAGTCGCTTTCAAAGTCGAAGAGATCAGGCTGACATCCTACGGCGCACCTCATTAGGGTTGGAGGATGTCTTGATCGGGACTCATCGACTCTTGTCAAAGGATGTCCACTTTCAGAATCTGGGGCTGATTATTGTGGATGAAGAACAACGCTTTGGGGTGAGTCAAAAAGAGAGACTGAAACAGCTAAAAACCGAAGTGGACGTAATGGCGCTTTCCGCGACCCCGATTCCGCGTACCTTGAACATGTCCCTTATTGGAGTGCGAGACCTCTCCATTATCGAGACTCCACCCCAGGATAGGCTCGCCATTCAGACTGTTGTAGTGAAGTTCAATCGAAACATCATTCGAAGCGCGATCGACCTGGAACTAAAGCGCGAAGGTCAAATTTTCTTCGTCCACAATTCTGTCGAGACAATCTACTCAATCGCCAGGATGGTTCAGGAAATAGTGCCTGAGGCTCGCGTGGCCGTCGCCCACGGGCAGATGAGAGAACGACAACTCGAGCAAGTGATGCTCCACTATGTCAACTACCGGTATGATGTCCTTGTTTCGACCACCATCATTGAGAATGGCCTGGACATCCCTCGCGCCAATACTTTGATCGTCAATCGGGCTGATCGCTTTGGATTGGGTCAGTTGTACCAATTGAGGGGACGTGTGGGAAGGTCAAACCGTCGAGCTTACGCCTACTTTATGATTCCTTCGCAGGAGACCTTGAGTCAGGATGCCCGTCAGCGTTTGGCGGCCATTAAGGAATTCAGTGAACTGGGTGCGGGTTTCCGCCTTGCTGCACTCGATCTGGAGATCCGAGGCGCCGGCAATTTGTTGGGTTCTGAACAACACGGACATATTAGTGCGGTCGGATTTGAGCTTTACATGAAGCTGCTGGAGCGGGCCATCCGAAAGTTGAAGGGAGAAGAAATCCGGGAGGACGTACAGACCAACATTGATCTACGCCTGGATATTCAAATTCCCGAACATTACATCGATGACTCCAACCAGCGTCTTTGGCTCTACAAACGGGTGTCCTCAGCCCCTGATGAGCTCGCCCTCAATAATCTGAAAGAGGAGATTGAAGATCGGTTTGGAAAATATCCGAATTCCGTCTCAAACCTCTTTGAATACGCAAAGCTGCGATTGCGTACCCAGCACTTAAGAATCCTTTCAGTGGAACGAAAGGGTTCTAAAGTCTTCTTAAAGTTCCGGGAAGACACTCCCGTTTCACGCCGGCATATCATCGACCTGGTCGCCCGCAACGGCCACTTCTCCGTGAGTCCAGAAGGAATCATGGCTGCAGAAATCTCTTCCCCCCTTCCCCCTGAAGTTTTTGAGGACGTGCATACCCTGTTAGACGAGATTACTGTGCTAGAATGAGCCGCTTTAGGAACATGATTGCAAAACGCATCGTCTCTCTTCTGGTGCTTGCAATAGCTGGGGCTTGTGCGGGAGAGAGTCAAGAAATTCAACCTCAATCTCGAATCATTGCCGTGATTAAAGGTCAACCAGTCCTGCAAGAACAGTTCGAGGACTTTCTGTCCCTGCGGCAAGATCAGTTGGAGGGGGAACTTGTCGAGTTCCAAAAAAGAGCGCTCTTTCGCGAGTTTCTGACAGAGGAACTCTTACTTCACGAAGCAGAAAAGGAAAAGATCGCGTTAGAAGAAAGCGAAGTTCAACTTCAACTCGACCGTTGGCTGTCCAAAGAACAAGAGGTAACACCGGCTTTGCTTGAACGCGTTCGAGTCTTTTTAAAGATTCAGAAGTTCGTAAGGAACATGATTGGCTCCCAGATCACCGTGAGCCTCCAGGAAATGCAGAAGTATTACCAGGAACATGAGGAAGAGTTCATCATCGAAGATCAGGCTCACGTTCTTGAGATCTTGGTCGACGATCAGAATAGGGCAGAGGAAATTGGCGGACAGCTGAAGTTCGGGGATGTTCGAACCTTTAAGAGTATGGCGCAGCGCCTCTCCCGGGGCCTCACGGCTGAAGTAGGAGGTGATTTGGGAATCTTCGAGCGTGGTCAGCTGCCTGAAGACTTTGAAAAAGCTGTATTTACACTTAAAGCCGGAGAGGTCAGTCCGCTTTTTCGCTCTGCCGAAGGCTACCACATCTTCATGTTGGAAGAATGGGTTCCACGCCACGCTCAGAAGTTTTATGAGGTTCAGGAAACTATTTTCAAGAAACTGGTCGCCAAAAAGGAGCGGGTTGCTTTGGATGAGTACGTGAACCAATTATTTCAGGCCGCATCAGTAGAGATATTCGATGAAACTTTGAATTTTGAGTGGAGCGAGACAAATGCCAAGCTCGAATAGATTGACTGGAGTTAATGCAGCAGTGATTTTCGCGCTATTGGCGGGCATTGTTCCGCCACTTTTTGCCCAGGAGATTGTCATCCTGGACGAAATCGTGGCCAAGGTGAATCAGGAAATCATCACGCTGAGCGACATTAAGAAGGAGCTGCTCTCGTTGAAAAGCGGTCTAAGACGGGAAATCCAAAATCCGCAAGCGCTGGAAAAAGAATTTCAAGAACGGAAGCGAACATTGCTGAGGAATATGATCCAGAACAAAATACTGCTTCAAAGGGGTGAGGAATTGGGTGTCAGCGCCAATATTGATGTGGATGTCGCGGCAACCCTTGAACAGATGCGCAAAGGATCGGGTATTCCCAACCTCGAGGTTCTGGATCAGTACCTTCGGCAGCAGGGATCGTCCCTGGAGCAATATCGGCGGTCGCTAAAAGAGAAAATGATCGTTGATTCACTTGTTCAGCAATTTGTTTATTCTAAAATCACCCTTCTGACACCTGAAATAGAAGCCTATTACCAGGCAAACATAGATCGGTTTACTGAAGCTGCTGAAGTGGAACTCAAGGAAATCCTCTTTTTGACAGAAGGGAAAGACAAGGTCCAAGTGCGAAAGAAAGCCGAAGAAGTTCTCGGCAAATTACAGTCGGGTGCTTCCTTCGAGGATCTGGCCAAACAGTATTCCGAGGGACCGACCGCTTCGCGAGCCGGAGACATCGGTAGCTTCAAGAAGGGTTCAATGGCGGAACCAATTGAGGAGGCGGCCTTTCAACTGGAGGAAGGGCAGTTTAGTGGGATTATCGAGACCGAGTATGGACTACAGATTATCAAGGTCATGAGTAAGAAAGCAGCTCGGCAGAAACCGTTGGAAGAAATTCGCCCGCAAATCGTTGGGGAACTGTATCAGAAAAAGGCAGAGCCTGGATTGAAGGAATTTTTCGAGTCGCTGCGAGAGCAAAGTTACATTTATGTGGCTGCGAAGTACAGGGAAGAATACGATGTCGAGGGCCTTTAATCCGCATTTCTCAAAAAATTGGAAATTCACGCTCTGACCCCCCTTCAGCACCTATTGCTCTATTGCTCTATTGCTCTATTGCTCTTTCTTTCCCGCCGGCGTTTGAAGATCCACGAAATCCCAATGCTGATCAGGTAGAGCAGGACCATTGGACCGCTCCACAAAAACAGGTTCAATACGTCGGCCGTGGGCGAAACAACAGCTGCCACAATGACGATTAAAAGGAAAGCGTAGCGGAAGTTTCGCCACAAAAATCTGGGTGTCACAAGCCCGAAGAGAGAAAGAAAAGCCACCAGCACAGGTAGTTGAAAGATCAGTCCCATACCCACAAGAATGATGACCTCAAAATTGAAATATTCGATTGCACTCACCATCGCGGTGAACCGTCTGCCAAATTGGTTGATGAGAAAGTCCAGGGCTGTGGGAAGAATGATGTAGTAAGCGAAAATTCCACCCAAGAGGAAGAGCACCGTGGAAGAAAGAAGAAAGGGAACCGCATAAGCTTTTTCCTTGCGATACAAGCCTGGAGCGATGAATAGCCAGACCTGCACCATGAGGTAGGGCGCGGCCAGGAAGATCGCCGCCACGAAGGACACCTTTAGCCAAATTGAAAAAGGCTCAGTGGGTTTTATGAATATTAGTTCCTTCATCCCTCGTGCGACATCCTCACCCGGGGCTACGACATCCGCAATGGGCACCGCTAGAATTTCGAATATTTTCTCTCTGAAGACCCAGCACAGGCAAAAAGCAATCGCCACGGCTGCAGAACTGTGCAGAATTCGCTTTCGAAGTTCGCCCAGATGCTCCAGGAAGGTCATCTTAGCACCGAGGTCCCCCCCTTCGTCATCCGGTGGCTCTCCGTCTGTGGTCTTCCCAGCGGAAGGAGGAGGAGTAGGAGGTAAATCGGGTGTTGCTTGCTCCTGAGCCGATTCGTCGCTTGATTGCGCTTCTTCTGTCAGGACAGAAGTTTCAGAATCGGATTTGTCGGATTCAGAGGAGTTGACCGAAGGAGGGTTGTCGGGGTGATCCATAGGCAGTCAAGGAAAGTGTACTATAGGAAAGCTTCCCAAATTGGCGATTTGCAGGTAGGAGTCTACTCGAGGTCCTTCTGGATCTTTCTGAGCTCCTCCTCTTCAGCCCGGACTTCTTCTTCCCAGGTTCGTTTGAGCTCGTTTGAAGCTCTCTTAAATTCGGCCAATCCCTTGCCTAAAGAACGGCCCAATTCAGGAAGCTTTCGGGGGCCAAAAACAAGCAAGGCCACAATAAATATGACGACTAATTCAGGAAAACCTAGATTCCACATTGACAGTCAACCTCTCGTCATTAGCCAGTCTATGCGACAGTGTCAGACAAGTCAATAAGAGCATAGAAAGCCAATCAAAATCAAGCTGCCAGTGGTGGTTCGTTTTGACTGGTGTGATGATGTTATACTGTTAGCGGATGCGAAACAGGCTCGGGATCTTTTTTCTCACTACTATCCTCTCGGCCGCACTTTTCGGCGGGTGGTTAGGCGCACCGCTCAGTGCGAGTGCGCCTCTGTCTAATGATACCGAGCGTTTACTCAAAACTTTCACCGGGACACTTGCGCTCGTCAAAGAGCACTATGTGGAACCAGTACCGACTCAGGAGTTAGTCGAAAATGCCATTCGAGGACTGCTGCGAACGCTGGATCCACATAGCTCTTTTTTCAGCTCCTCTGACTATAACCGGCTTCAAGAAGAACAGCGAGGGAAATATTACGGTTTAGGAATTTCTATACGTCCGGAGTCTCCCGGCAGCGGCAGGGTGGTCGTCGTGGAACCGCCGGCTCCGGAAACCCCGGCTTATCGGGTTGGACTGAAAGCAGGGGATGTTATCTCAAAGATTGAGGGTCAGCCAATAGATGACTGGGACCTCAATAAAGAAGTCATTCCCAATCTCAAAGGTCCGAAAGGGACGAAAGTCACAATTACCGTTGAACGTCCTGGAGAGGCAGAGCCGCTAGAGCTGACCGTGGTACGTGACGAAATCCCACTTTATACCATCAAGTACGCTTTCCACATTCGTCCCCACATCGGTTACATCAAAATTAACAGATTTTCGGAGACAACCAGAAAAGAACTGGACGACGCTTTGGAAAAAGAGGAGGAGGAAAACCTGAAAGGTTTGATTCTAGATCTGCGTGACAATCCTGGAGGGGCCTTGGGCCAGGCCATTGCTGTGGCAGATCGTTTTCTGCAAAAAAACCAGGTTATTGTGAGTACCCGTTCTAGGGACAGAAAAACGCGCAGGTTTACCGCTCCGAAGGGAAGTCGCTCGGACTACCCCATGGTGGTTCTGATCAACCAGAGTAGTGCCAGCGCTAGCGAGATTGTGGCTGGAGCACTGCAGGATCATGACCGGGCCTTGATTGTAGGTGAAACGAGTTTTGGCAAAGCCCTGGTACAGACCATTTATAGATTGGGAGATAACAAAGGTTTGGCCTTGACGACTGGAAAGTATTACACACCTAGTAACCGGCTGATTCAACGGGATTTCGCCAATAGTTTCTACGAGTACTTCTTTAGCCGAGCGGGTACCCATCAGAGAGCTGGAGAGGAGAGTCGCACTGACAGCGGACGGGTGGTCTTCGGCGGCGGAGGAATCACACCGGACGTGGAAGTGAGCTTAAAGGGCTACAGCAAGCTGGGAAGATTGATCGACCGAGAGAATCTCTTTGCTGAATTCGCCGCCAAGTTAACGGAAGGGGCGATTCACTCCGACATCCGATATGAATACGACCAGCAAGAACGAGCCGGCTTTACCGAGGAAGAACGAAAAGGGCTGACCGAGGGAATTAAGATAACAGAGGAGACACTGCGGCTCTTCAAAGAATTTTTATCCAATAAAAAGGTGAACTTTAGTGAGGAGAGTTTTGAGGAGAGCCGCCAGTTGATTGAAAACAGACTCAAGCAGGAATTATTCCTCACGTTGTTCGGTTCCGAAGAAGGCTTTAAGGTTGGTCTCGAGATCGATCATCAGGTGCAAAGGGCAATTGAACTTCTCCCTCAGGCGACCGCCTTAATCCAGAATAATAGTGCTGAAAAATAGCGTGTACCCATAAAATGATCTTTGCTGATGGGGTGAGTCTGCGGCACGCGCGGAAGCTAAGACATCTTCTGGTGGTGTGCGGGTTGCTGTGTCTTCCGAATTGCGGTTCAATCCGAAACATTTCCCGACAAGTGCCCACTCGCGAGCCTCAAGAGTCAGCTCCACCAGTTTCTGAGGTGCCATCGAGGACGACACCCTCTTCCATTGAGGCGACTCTTCAACCAGAAGAAGACCCGCTTGATCGGCTGATCGAAAGGGCGACAGATCTTTTTGAAAGAGGAGAAGCAGTTTTCAAAGAGGAGGACATCCAAGAAGCTCGCCCCTATTTTCAGCAATCGCTCCAGACTCTGAAGAACTCGGGATTCGACTTTTTTCTCAATCCTCAACTGGAAAGCGCTTACTACGGTCTCTTAGGTAAGATCCAGGTGCTTGAACTTCAAGCTTTGGTTGATCCCTCAGAGATGCAGCTTCCGAGGCCGGAATCGACTCCACTCGATGAGATTGCTGATTTGAATCTCTTTACAATTAAGGTCGATCCTCACCTGGAAAAGCTGCTTAGCCAGGCGCTTTTTGAGACTCGCTTTGATATTCCAGTGGTTTTGAATGCCAGCGTTGTGAGGTTTCTCAACTATTACCAGACCCAGGGCCGCAAGATTATGGAAGAGGGCCTCAAGCGCTCAGGGAAGTACTTGTCCCTGTTTCGAGAGATCTTTCGAAAAGAGGGGATACCACTCGATCTTGTCTACATGGCTCACGTGGAAAGTCTCTTTAAGCCCCATGCTTACTCCCGAGCCAGGGCCAAAGGAATCTGGCAGTTCACGCGTGGAACGGCCAGGCTGTACGGTCTTAGACAGGATTGGTGGATCGACGAGCGCTCTCATATCATTAAGTCTACCGAGGCAGCTGCGCGCCACCTTGAAGACCTGTATGGGCTTTTCCAGGATTGGAACCTGGTCATGGCAGCCTACAATGTCGGAGCGCAGCGAATCCAAAGGATCATTAGGCGCTATGGTCCAATGGACTACTGGAGGATGGTCAAGAGGAGATTACTTCCCCGGGAAACGAGGAATTTTGTTCCTTCGATTCTCGCTTCGATAATTATTTTTCGACATCCGGAACGATACGGTTTTTACATCGAGCCAGATGATGCGGTGAAGTTTGAGACCGTTGCTCTTGAGGATCAGGTGGATTTGAGAGTGGCGGCCGAGGCCCTAGATGTGTCGCTGGCTGAGCTGTTCGAATTAAATCCCGAGTTGAGGCGGGGAGTTACCCCCTTTGATTATGAGGACTACCAGCTCAAGGTGCCCATGGGTAGAGGTGAGCTTCTCAAGGAACGGCTGGCGTCCCTTGCTCCGGAAAAGAAAGTTCGATTTAATCATCACAAAGTCAAACGTGGGGAAACACTCTCTCTGATCGCTCAAGGGTACTCCTCCTCGATTCAAGCGATCGCCCAGATGAATCGGATCCGGAACATCCACTGGCTTCGGGAAGGTCAAGATTTAATCATTCCTTTATCCGTTTCAGGTTTTTCTTTTTCAGCGGCGAGCAGGTCCAGATTCGATCGGGAATTACCCACAAGTTACATTGTGCGGAGAGGGGATTCACTCGCCAGAATCGCTCGCATGTATGGAGTGAGCCTCAAAGATCTCCTGCTCTGGAACAACTTAAAGGCAGATCAAATCATTTATCCCGGACAGAGAATCAGGACTGTGCATAGAGCCGAGTCGGTTGTCGGTAGCAGCTCCGCCAATACAGGCACAGTTGGGGGAAAGTGAGGTTCTGCAGTTTTTC
>JALLON010000081.1 GCA_027717925.1 Acidobacteria bacterium AH-259-G07
CTGGAAGTGCACCACCTTACTCGTCGTCCCTTTGCCGCCTTCCATGTGAAAAGGCGTTCGGGTACTCACGGTCGCCCAGAGCCCCCGACCCTTCCAGCCGGCGTTCGGGTCGTCGATCCGTCCATCCAGCCATTTGGTGTAGAACCCCAACGGATACGGCACGCGGAGAACGATCCAGTTGCCGTCCTTTAGGACCAGCAGTCCTTCGGACGCATTGCCGGTACTGATCGGCACGTTTCTGCCCAGCCCGAACGTGTCAAACTGATCGCCCCAGGTGTAATAGCTGGCGCCGGCGCTCCCCAAATCCGTGACGGCGTGGAGTTGCGGGAGCGGTTCTGAATAGAACGTCCAGCCCTCGGGACAGTGCTGCCCCGTGGCTGTCGGCCCGTTGAGCGGTCCCTTGCACTTGCGTCGGTCGAAGCTGGCGAGGTGTCCGCTCGCCAGGGGCGCCCAAACCACGCCGTTGCGATCAACATCCATTCCACGCGGCGAGAAACCCTGAACGGGCGCGTCCGGGTTCCCCCACGGCAGCTCGTACACTTCCGCCAGGGTGGTCTCTGGCGGGTTCGGTCCCGGATCCAGCCGGACAACGGCGCCAGGGAAGTCCAAGACCGATCCCCAGATCGAGCCGTCGGGGGCTGGCGCGACAGCGTAGAAGCCACGGTCAAATCGCTTGTCCTTAGTGGGATTGACCGGCTGGTCTGGCTCCACGTACTCGTCCCGCTTGCCGTTGCCGTTGGTATCCATGATCAGAGCGGTCCAGCCCTGCGACTTTTCCTCGTCGCCGGTCTCGTCGAACATCTTCGTGTTGAGCCAGCCGACGACCTGGCGGCCGCCGCTCGTCCAAAGCGTGTTGTTGGCATCCTCTGCGAACATCAGGTGGTGCGTACTGAAGCACGTGCTGATGTGGGTGAGCTGCTCAGTTTTCGGATCGTACACGGCCAGGTGTCGCCTGGCCCTGTCAATCGGGAACAGCTTCGCTGACGGATGGCTTGACCCCTCTTTGCAAAAGTCGGGGTTTTCAGGCGGGCGCACCGTGGACGTGATCCACACCCGGCCTTTCTCGTCGAGCATCGGATTGTGCACATTGTTCTTGCTCTGCCAGATGAGTTCATCGCCCCAGTACGGCGAAGGCTGCGGCATCTGCGGTGCCGCCGCCGGCTGCGTGTTCGGATCGCGGACCGTCAGCTTCACCTGGCCCGCCACGTGGCTCACCGGATCCAGCACGGGCAGATAATCGGCGCTGAGCTCGAGCGCTCCGTAAATGGGTCCGTAGGCGTTGACCATAGGATTTCGCCTGTCGGTCGACACCTCATCGTGGAGGTACGATTTCGGGTCAGCCCAGTCCCACAGCGTGATGACGACATTCCGCTCCACACCCTGCGGCCGGGGTGGCTCCGGCGGCAGTTCACCGGCGGCGATCCGATCGGTCCAGTCCGCAAACATCGCCAGCGCCCCTTCTCGGCCGAGCCGGTTAAGCCCCGTGACCATACTGCCGCCTGCCTGGCCGAACTGTATCCGTCTTTCCCACGCCGCCACCGAGGAATCGAAGATGCCCAGGCCTTCGGGGAAGTCCCGCGTGGCCTTGTTGCCCAGTTGATGGCAAGCCCAGCAACCGCCCGACTTCAGGTTCCGGAGCCACTCGGCCTGACTTTTAATGTTTGACGAGATGCCATTACCTTCGGGCCCCGTGCCGGGGAACTCGCTCTTGTCCGGCACCCGCATCAGGGAAAACCAGTAGCCGGCCGGGTAATATTCCGCCGCTGCGCGCGGATTCGGCGCCAGGACCGCGTTGAGGTCCAGAATCCGGCCCGGCTCGGTCTGAACCTTCGCCGAATCCACCAGACCGTAGCCTCGCACCCACACGCTGTAGTTAGCTTCCGGAAGCGGGCAGCACGTAGCGCCCGCCCTGGTCGGTGACGACGATCCTGGCGTACCTGGTGGGCAAGTCGGTGGTTTCCGCGATCACCCAGACACCCGCTTCCGGCCCGTTCGGGCTGGTCACGACCCCCCCGAGGTCGTCGTCGTCGATAATCACCACTTCCCCGCTGGATTGGGGCGCACTCGTGCAGGCCGGCCAGGAGACCCAGAACAGGGCAAAGCCCACTGCCACCATAGTCTGGTACAGTACTCTTGTGGTCCTCATATCCCACCTCCTCTCGTGTTTTTCCGCCTCGCTTGACTTGGGCGAGCCACGCCAGGATCAATGGATCAGCAGCCGAACACAGGCTTACCCGAGCGTGCGAACTGATGTCCGTGTGACCATTCCATTGGCGGTGCCGCAATCGACAGGCCAACAGCAATTCGTTTAGCTGCCCTCACAACGAATGGGATTGTACCTGCATTGCGGCAAAAAGGCACCTTCCTTTCCCCAGTCTTCGATTTCAAAGACAGCAATTCTAATTCTTGGAGGCCCTGTTTTTGTTCCTGCCAGCGATGGCGACGACGAAGAACTGCCAAGGGTGAAGCGTGCTCATGCCCGGCGATGGTAATCCCGCGACTGCTGAGATCGCAAACCACTGCCCGCGCGGTGGTTACGGTCCGGTCGAGTTTTTGGACAGGAAGGGAACCGCTTCACACCAGTGGGTTCTTCCAGGTAAGTCCCGGAAATCGGGCGAAGTCCGCATCAGTCGAGCAGAGCGTCAACCCGTGCTCAATCGCCAGTGCAGCCAAGTGGGCATCCGGGACGTGATTGGCCCGCAATGCACTGTCTTGGAGTAGAGACCCGAGAACCTGCCGATGGCTTTCCGTGGGTAACGGGATCCAGCCGGCCGGACAATCCAACCACTCCTCGACTTGTCGCCAAGCTCCTTCTATAGACTCGGGGCGTTCGAAGACACGTGGGTTCGACACCAGTCGAACGAACCCCAACAGACTGGGCCAGGGTAGCCCGACTTTCACCGCACCGTTTAAGTGTGAATCCAACCAGTCCCGGGCAGCTTCGTGCTGCGCGAAAGAGGACACCCGGGCATAAATCAGTAGATTGGCGTCAACCAGTATCATCGGAAGGATTCCCCTTCTGCCACAGCCAGAGCCTCGGAGACGTCATCAATACTGCCAACCAGGCATCGGCCGAGGGCGATTCCCTCTGTTCGATACGGTTTGCGCTCTCGATCGGGCATTTCTGCTTGCTGCAGCCCGAGTCGAAGCAAGTCATTGACGATTCGTTTTAGACTGGAGTTGCTTTTTTTCCGCAGCCGGTTCAGCTGCACCGCAACATCTTCGTCGAGTGTCAGCGTGGTTCTCATGCATCACAGCATATAGTATCTGATGTTATGATGTCAAATTATCAGCAGAATGATGAATCGCCCACTGTTGGGTGAATTGAGCTGCTCTCGCCTACTGCAGAAGATCTATGAAGTGGACCCTCTTCTAATTCTTATCTCCGAGAGAGATGGAGCCGACTGTGCGAACCTACTCGATCTCGAACAAGAGATCTCCTGGGTTGACCCTTTCGCCTTGCCTGACTTTGCAGGTTCTCACGGTGCCGGACTTCGGCGATCTTAACTCATTTTGCATCTTCATGGCCTCGATAATAACCAGACCTTGTCCAGCTTCGACTCTCTGGCCCTCGGCAACGAGGACGGCGATGACCTTTCCTGGCATTTGGGCCCTCAGGGATGCGGCACCCGCCATGTGGGGCCGAACCGACTCGAGCCGCAGTTTGTCTTTCAGGCTGTAGATCTGGATCGAGAAGGTTCGATTGCGCCAGTCAATGAGCAGCCGGTGTGCTGTCTCGGTGACGAGGACGTCTTCAATCTTTCCCTTGATTTCTAAGGTCCAACGTCCCTGGCTGCGACTCAGGACGCGAACCGGCAGCACTTGCTCCCCGTCGGGTCGATGGATTTTTATTTCAAAGTATGATCCCTGCTCGGGGCTGTCTCGCTCCTCTAATTCGATGAGATAGGTCTGATTGTCGTACTGGGCCTCAAGTTTCACGCCGTGCTGCTCGCCCCAAGACGTTACCATACTTATGAGGCGAGGCAGTTCGTTTTCACCATTTGCGGAATCGATTGGGGAAGCGCCCGTAATTCTTCCACAGACTATAGGCGCGTTGGGATCTCCGTTTCGGTGTGTGGGCCTGATGGAAGTGGTCGATAGCAGCGGCAATCAAAGGGATCGTTTCGGCTTTTTCCAGCTCCTTTTCCATCCTCTCCACTAATTGGTGCTCGTCAATAAAGTGCGTGTGAAGGCCGCCATTAACGAATATGGGATGAGAGAGGAGGACTTCAAAGAAAGGAATTGTGGTCCGCACACCCGCGATCTTGTATTCACGCAGAGCCCTTCGCATTCGAACAATCGCTTGTTTCCGGCCCTCTCCGTAGGCCACCACCTTAGAGATGAGTGGATCGTACTCAATGGGAATTGTAGATCCGGCACAAACGCCGCTATCAGTGCGGACGCCGGGACCGGAAGGCTCAAAATAAGTGTTGATCTTGCCGGGCGAAGGCGAAAACTTGTCTTGAGGATCTTCAGCGTAGACGCGACATTCAATGGCGGCGCCGCCAAGCCGGATGTCTTCCTGACCATAGCGCAGCTTTTTTCCTGCAGCGACAAGGATTTGCTCGCGTACCAGATCGATGCCCGTCACCATTTCCGTGACCGGGTGCTCCACCTGAAGGCGAGTATTCATCTCCAGGAAATAAAACTTGCACTCTTCGGGTGTACTCGCTGCCTCGACCATAAACTCGACCGTTCCCGCATTGTAATAATCGGCAGTCCTGGCAACGGCCACAGCTGCTTCGCCAAGTCTCTGCCGGAGCTCATTGTCAACCAGAGGCGATGGGCTTTCTTCAACAAGTTTCTGGTGACGCCGCTGAATAGAGCATTCCCTTTCTGCAAGGTGAATTAAGTTGCCCTCCAGGTCCCCCAGCACTTGAATCTCAATGTGACGCGGTTTGACCAGGTACTTTTCCATAAAGACAGTCGGGTCATTAAAGGAGGACCTGGCTTCGCTGCGGGCCGTTTCATAAACGGACCGGAGCTCCTGCTCAGTGGAGACTACCCTTAAGCCTTTGCCTCCGCCTCCAGCACTGGCCTTGAGCATCACCGGGTATCCGATTTGAGAAGCGGCCGTCAGAGCGTCTTCCATCGACTGAAGGGCTCTCTCGGTACCCGGCACGATCCGTACTCCAGCCTCATGAACGGCTGCCCGGCTGGCAATCTTGTTCCCCATCAACTTCATGGAGGCAGCTGAGGGGCCAATGAACACCAACCTGGAGTCCGCACAGGCCTGGGCGAATTTCTCATTTTCTGCCAGGAAACCGTATCCAGGGTGGATTGCCTCCGCTCCAGACTTTTGCGCGGCATCGATGATCTTTTCGATTACCAGGTAGCTTTGCGTGGATGGGGAAGGCCCGATGCAGCGAGCCTCATCGGACAGCTTGACGTGAAGGGCCTCTCGATCAGCGTCTGAATAGACCACTAGCGGCGATATACCCAGATCCCGACAGGCCCGGATAATTCGGACTGCAATCTCCCCCCGATTGGCGATTAGAATCTTTTTGAATGGCGGCATTTTACCAGGAGCCAGAAGGCTGACAACTGACAACTGACAGCTGACAGCTGACAACTGACAACTGACAGCTGACAACTGACAGCTCATGAACTGATAGCTCAATAGCTCAAAAGCTTCTTCAAAGCGGTATATTTCCATGCTTTCGGGGCGGATTCGTATCACGCTTGTTGGCAGTCATCTCCAGAGCCCGAATGAGTTTGGACCGTGTGTGCTGAGGCTCAATGACCTCGTCAATATAGCCTCGCTGCGCGGCAATGTAGGGATTGGCGAATTTCCTTCGAAATTCTTCCACTTTCTCCTCTTTAAATTTCTGCGGATCAGAACTCGCCTCAAGTTCTTTACGGTATAAGATTTCTACAGCCCCTTGTGGACCCATCACGGCAATTTCAGCCGTCGGATACGCGTAATTCATGTCCGCCCGGATGTGTTTGGATGCCATTACACAGTAGGCCCCCCCCATAAGCCTTGCGTGTGATGAGTGTGATCTTGGGCACCGTTGCCTCGGCAAAGGCATAAAGAAGTTTAGCGCCGTGTTTAATGACCCCACCATGTTCCTGGCTGACCCCGGGTAGAAACCCCGGCACGTCTTCAAAGACTACGAGGGGGATGTTAAAAGCATCACAAAAGCGAACGAACCGAGCTGCTTTGACTGACGAGTTAATGTCTAGAGTTCCTGCCAGGACGGCCGGCTGGTTGGAGACAATTCCCACCGGAAACCCGTTTAATCGAGCAAACCCGATCACGATGTTTTCGGCAAAGTGGGGATGCACCTCAACAAAGTCGTGGTCGTCCACGACCGAGTGGATGACATCCTTGATATCGTACGGCTTATCGGGATCGGCGGGGACGAGTGTGTTCAACTTTGGATCAACCCTGTCCGGGTTGTCCGAAGACTCTTGATGAGGCGGATCCTCCATGTTATTTGAAGGAAGAAAGGAGAGTAGCTTACGGATCTTAGCCAGGCATTCTTCATCGCTGTTGGCGGCAAAGTGGGCCACTCCGCTGGTGGTGGTGTGGGTGGTAGCTCCTCCCAGTTCGGATTTTGTCACTTCTTCCTGAGTGACAGTCTTGATGACGTCCGGTCCTGTAATGAACATGTAACTCGTCTTGTGCACCATAAAAATGAAGTCAGTAATGGCAGGCGAATAGACGGCTCCGCCGGCACAGGGACCCATAATTGCGGAAATTTGCGGAATTACACCACTAGCAAGAGTGTTGCGCAAGAAAATGTCGGCATAGCCGGCCAGGCTAACCACCCCTTCCTGTATGCGGGCCCCTCCGCTGTCATTGAGACCGATGACCGGGGCCCCCATTTTCATGGCCAGGTCCATCAGCTTGCAGATTTTGGCGGCGTAGGTCTCAGAGAGGCTTCCCCCAAAAACTGTGAAGTCCTGGGCAAAGACGTAGAGCAGGCGACCATCGATCTTGCCATAACCGGTAATCACCCCATCCCCTGGGATCTTTCTTTGTTCCATTCCCAGGTCGGAACAGCGGTGCACCACAAACTTGTCTGATTCCTCAAAAGTGCCTTCGTCGAGGAGAAAATGAATACGTTCTCGAGCCGTCAGCTTACCCGCTTTGTGCTGCCGCTCAATGCGTTCCTCACCGCCACCTTTTTCCGCCTCAAGATGACGATCTCGCAGCTCCTTTAGTTTTTCCTCAACGTCCATGTCCTTTTGAAGTTCCAAGTTCCAGGTTCCAAGTTCCAAGTTCCAAGTTCCAGGTTTCAGGTTTCAGGTTGAAGTCTGAGAATTCTCTTCTGGATTCTGACTTCTGACTCCTGGCTCCTGGCTCCCTTCAACTGTGAACGAGCTGCTTTTGCCTTTCCCAATCGGCGAGAAACTTCTGCAGTCCGATGTCGCTGAGCGGGTGTTTAACCAGTTGGTTCAGCACCTTGTAAGGTAATGTCGCGATGTGGGCACCCAATTTGGCTGCCTTCAGAACATGCAGTGGATGGCGGATGGAGGCAACCAAGAGCTCGGTTTTAAACTGGTAGTTATCGTAGATGGTGAGGATGTCGGAGATAAGATCCAGACCATCGGCACTGATATCATCCAACCTTCCCACAAAAGGGCTGACAATGCTTGCCCCATTCTTGGCAGCCAGCAGTGCCTGGGTAGCACTGAAAACCAGGGTGACATTGACCCGGATACCTTCCTGACTCACTACGTGCAAAGCCTTCAGACCCTCACGGATCATGGGTATCTTGACGACGACATTTTTGTGGATCTTGGCCAGTCGCCGCGCTTCGTCGATAATTTCCTGTGATTGGGTCGACACCACTTCAAGGCTCACCGGGCCATCCACCAGGTCACAGATCTCTTTTGCCACCTCTTCCAGATCTCTTCCCTCCTTGGCAACCAGAGATGGATTAGTGGTAACACCATCCACAATTCCCATTGACACGCCTTCACGGATTTCCTCAATGTTGGCCGTGTCCAGAAAGAATTTCATCGTATTCCTCCTTTTGGTCCTTCTATTATACTGATACTCACCGTTTCCGATTTCGGACTTTCGTTCCCCGCCTTGTCGACGGCGGAAACCTGATAATAGTAGGTCTTACCTGAGGTTACCGATTCATCCTGGTAAATGTTGATCCTAACCAATTGCGATGACTTTTCTAGCTGGTTCGGATCTGTTCCTCGATAGACAAAGTAACCTCTCAGATCCGCTTCTTTGTTTGCATCCCAGAAAATTCTAACTTTTCCCTCTAAGTCAAGGGCGGTAATATTTTGAGGAACTGAAGGGGGGAACTCATCTCTAGGAACCACTTTTAGTGTGTCACTAAATTCACTGAGAATCAGAGGATCCGCCCTGCGGGTGACACTTTGCACCTGGTAAGATTGCACTTCTCCGAACTGAAATTCAAGGTCGGTATATTCTGGGTTGCTAACAAAGTGTTCCGAGTTCACGAGATAACCCACCAAGTGGACCGGTCGAGAACCATCGATATTCTCTGTGGGCGAATCCCATCTCACGATGATTCGATCTTGCTGAAACTCCCGTCTCAGATTGCTCGGCGGCTGGGCGGGAGGGAGGCGTGCAGCCTGAACGATGTTTGAAAAAGGGGATCGGCGCCCCTGGCGGTTGACGAAACGAAGTGTGTAGCTGCACGTTTGGCTGAGCCCCGGGCGATCTTCGAAAAGAAATTTCTCCTGTTCCCGGTAGACCAAAAGCTTATTGCGCTCGATACGAGCTAGCGGTTCAGCTTCCTCACTCGGGGTGAGAATCGTCCCGCACTGGCGGTAGACCTCTACCCACCGAATCTCTTCAGGCGGAAGTGAGAACACGATCTGGAAACGATCTCCTGCCTGGATCCCTTCCAGGTCGGTCACAGTACCTGGATGGAGAATCACAGGAGGAAGTGGATCTGCCACCTTGGCACAAGCACTGAGCAAGAGGCAGCTGACAGCTGAGAGCTGACAACTGAAAACTGAAAACTGAAAACTGGGGAGCTGTGTCGAGGTATTTAAGAGGAGCAAGCCAACCAACAATCGATGACGGGTGCTTGGCTGCGTGCAGTTGGCACTTCTCACACGAAGGCTCCGTTCCAGCTTGAAGGCTCCAAGCTCCACGTTTCAAGTTCCAGGTTCCAGGTTTCAAGGCGTGATCAAGCGGTCCCCGATCAGTTATCAGCTGTATCAGCTGTCCGCTGTGCTGTGAGTTGTCAGCTGTCAGTTGTCAGCTGTCAGCCGGTCAACTGCTCACAGAATGTAGCGGGACAGATCTTGATTCTTCACAATTTCCGCTAACTGATCCCGGACGTACTTTCCATCGATAATGACTTGTGTCCTGGACAAATTAGGCGCCTCGAAGGAGATTTCTTCTAAAAGTGCCTCCATGATCGTGTGCAGGCGGCGAGCCCCAATGTTCTCGGTATTTTCGTTCACAAGGTTGGCCAGATGAGCAATTTCGCCAATGCCATCCTTGGTAAATTTCAATCGGACACCTTCAGTTCCGAGAAGATCCCTATACTGCTTGACCAGAGCGTTTTTGGGCTCTCGGAGAATTCGAACGAAATCCTCTTCGGTCAAGGAGTCCATTTCAACTCTGACGGGAAATCGCCCCTGCAGTTCTGGAATGAGATCGGAGGGTTTCGAGACGTGGAAGGCTCCGGCAGCCACAAACAGGATGTGATCGGTGCGAAGCATCCCGTAGCGGGTGCTGACAGTGGTTCCCTCGACGATGGGTAAAATGTCCCGCTGCACACCTTCTCGGCTGATCTCGGGCCCTTGTCCGGTTTCTCTTCCCGCAATCTTGTCAATTTCGTCGATAAAAACAATGCCTGACTCTTCGACTCGCTCCAGGGCCTCTCGAGTCACCTGCTCCATATCAATGAGTTTGGATTCTTCCTCCACAATGAGGTAGTCCAAGGCTTCCTCGACGCTCATTTTGTGCTTTCGCTTGCGCGTTCCAAAGATGCCGGGCAAGAAATCCTTAATGTTAACGTCCATTTCCTCGATGCCCTGGCTGGTGATAATCTCAAAAGAGGGAAAACTGCGGTCGGGAACTTCCAACTCTACGCTTCTGTGGTTCAACTTGCCCTCTCGAAGCTGACGACGTAATTTCTCACGAGTTTGGTTAAATTTCTGGAGTCTTTCCGAGCTGA
>JALLON010000082.1 GCA_027717925.1 Acidobacteria bacterium AH-259-G07
GGTTAAGGCGCTTGTAGCAATCAGACACTTCGTAAACGTACAAGATATCGTGTCCGTAACACATGTCCCCGTCGTTCTTCACAGCCAAGCTTAAGAGGGTCTGAAGCAGCTCTTCCTTTTTGTCCTCATCCATTCCCAGGATGGCATAAACTGCCGTTGCCGAAGCATAAGGATCGGTGTGGCTGATGACACTCCTAAGCACATTGAAGGGATCGATAGGGCACAGCTGGCGGGCAACCTCGTCCAGTTGCCGGTTCTGCTCCAGATCCCCCCGACTTCGGGCCGAGGCTTCTCTTAGCAAAGCCGCTGCCATCATCAGAGCATAAGTTTTCTGTTGAGGCCCCGTGTCACTCAAATGCCTAATGAAGCACCCGAAGTGAAAGGCCCGCATGGGCCAGATCCACTTTCCTGCATCCGAGTTTGAAAGCGCCTGGGCAGCTGAAGCGAGAAGGGCCTCCTGGGTCGCTTCCAGACTCACTCCCGAATCGGAAAGGGTTCGCAGCATGTGGAGAGAGTCCCCCGGCTGATCGCCGAAAAGAAACGCAGTTTCTGCCTTATCATAAGACTGATTTGAGATCCCACCCTTGTTTTCGAGAAAGGATGCTAAAGGATTTTGGCGCCAGCACTCCTGGACTATCTTGGACAGGGAATGATCTTTTGGTCCCAACACAAGGAAATGCAGCGCCGGGCAGATGATGTTCTCCGCGTGGTTCCAGTTCAAAGCTTCGGCCATACGCCACACCTGGAAGAGATAAAGAAATTTATGACCTCCATGAAATGTGTCTTCCATTGCGTAGGCCAATGATTTTTGGCGAAAGAAACGTCGGTCCACCTCTTCTTTCAAGAATCCCTTGGCCCAGGCGAAGGCGTCTTTGAAGTTTGCGTTGTCGGCAGCTTCCTCAAATTGCTGCCAACGTTCCTCCAGACTGCCTTCACGCTTCACTTCGATGGCATCGATATTCAAAGGCGTTCGCTTTCGCTCCCTAGTGACGAACCAGGCCTGTTGAGCAAAAGGCCGCCAGCGGGCCTCTTCCGGGAAAAGAGGCTGCACCAGGCAGGCCGAGGCAAGACCGAAGAAACTGTGAGGCACTGTGTTTTCGTAGTAGTGCTCGTAGAGGCGGACAGGCAAATAGGCGGCCGCTTCGCTAAGAAATTCCTGCGGATTCTCGTACTTTTCTTCTGCTTCTTTGAATAAAGTGACAAAGTCTTTAGCCTTTGTGGTGTGAAACAACTTCTCAAGGAAATCGCTCATTCTCCATACACCTCCTGAAGCCGCAAAAAGGTCATCATAAGAGATAAAGCCCGGCATGACAAAGGCTTTGGGGGTTTCACAAAACAGAGCCGCGACTGTGAAGGAGCGGCAGGAAGCAAAACACTTTGGGAATCAAAGACTTATAGCAGTTCCTGTTGGATTTCCTACCACTCCCTGACGGTCGCGGCTCTGTGCACTTCGCCATGATTCGCGCCTATGTCTGGGGAGACCCTTCCCCAAAACAAGCGTGGAGTTGAGCCGGACCAGCCGGACCTCCCTTGATTTCTTCCATTCGAGCTGTATTGTAGAATAAGCTGGATGATTCAGCGGCGAAGCACGGTCACTGTTCAAGTGGGGCAGGTTCACATTGGTTCAGAGCACCCGGTCGTGCTCCAGTCGATGACCAATACGGATACCGCTGATGTCGAGGCCACCGTGGAGCAAGTTCGGCAGCTCTGCGAAGCCGGATCGGAGCTGGTTCGAGTCACCGTGAACACGAATGAGGCCGCCCGGGCGATTCCTGAGATTGTCGATCACTTGCAGGAGAAGGGTCTCGACATCCCGATTATCGGAGACTTCCATTACAATGGTCATCTTCTGCTGACACGTCATCCGGAATGCGCTCGCAAGTTGAGCAAGTATCGCATTAATCCGGGTAACGTTGGAATGGGGCGGCACCGCGATCGGAATTTCAAACAGATGATCCAGGTGGCCCTCGAAAATGACAGGCCCATTCGCATCGGTGTTAACTGGGGATCGCTGGATCAGAAGCTTCTGGCTCGACTCATGGATGTCAATGCTCAGCTGGCAGAGCCGAAGGACGCCCGGGAGGTACTGATCGAGGCCATTATTGAAAGCGCTCTCGAATCGGCAGAGCTGGCGCAAGAATATGGTTTGCCTCACGATCGGATCATTCTCAGTGCCAAGGTCTCGGCGGTTCCCGACCTCATCGAAGTCTATCGCCAGCTGGCTGCACGCTGTCACTATCCTCTTCATCTCGGTTTAACAGAAGCAGGAATGGGAACCAAGGGAGTGATCGCCAGCACGGCTGGTCTCTCCATTTTGCTCCAGGAAGGGATCGGGGATACAATTCGGATCAGCCTGACTCCTCGGCCTGGGGGGGAGCGAACGGAAGAGGTCCTGGTTGCTCAACAGATTCTTCAATCGTTGGGTATTCGAAGCTTTGCTCCTCAGGTGAGTGCCTGTCCCGGCTGCGGGCGTACTACCAGTACCTTCTTCCAGGAGTTGGCTGATGAAATCCAGGCGCACGTGAGGGACAGGATGCTGATCTGGAAGGAGGTCCATCCCGGTGTAGAGGACTTAAGGGTGGCCGTGATGGGCTGTGTGGTGAACGGCCCTGGTGAGTCAAAACACGCCGACATCGGGATTTCATTACCGGGCACCGGCGAAGCGCCCAAGGCTCCTGTCTATGTCGACGGCCAACACTTCACAACGCTCAAGGGTCCCGATATTGCAAAAGAGTTCATTGAAATATTAGAAAAGTATGTGAGTGAACGATACGGGGGGTCAGCTGTCAGCTGACAACTGACAGGTTCCAAGTTTCAGGTTTCAGGTTTCAGGTTTCAGGCTCTGAGCCTTGAGCTATTGAGCTTTTGAGCTGTGAGTTCTGAGTTATGAGCTGGTAAGCTATGACCTATTGAGCTATTTACCTTGTGAGGCTTCTGGATTCTGGATTCTGACTTCTGAATTCGGAATTCTGGCTCCTGGCTCCTGACTCCTGACTCCTGACTTCTGGCTCCTAACATACGGAGGTGGCGATGATCCAGGCGGAGCATCTGACTAAACGATACGGTTTCACCACTGCCATCCAAGACGTGAGCTTCGAGGTCCGCAAAGGTGAAATTTTGGGCTTTCTGGGACCGAACGGGGCGGGAAAAACTACCACCATGCGCATCCTGGCCGGATTTTTTCCGGCTACAGAGGGAAGGGCCATCGTCGCTGGGTTTGACGTTTTCGAGAAACCTTTAGAGGTCAAAAAGCGCGTCGGCTATATGCCCGAGCATCCTCCCCTCTATGAAGAGATGAGCGTAGACGCCTATCTTCGCTTCGTCGCCACCATCAAGGGAGTGGACCGGGACAAGATCGATTCTCGCTTAAGCGACGTCAAGGCCCGCTGCGGCCTGGCGGAAGAAGGCAGCCGCCTGATCAAACACCTTTCCAAGGGATATAAGCAGCGAGTGGGACTGGCTCAAGCGCTCATTCATGAGCCTGAGGTGCTTATCCTGGATGAGCCTACGATCGGGCTTGATCCCAAACAGATTATCGAAGTTCGAGAGCTGATCAGGGGCCTGGCCGGAGACCATACCGTCATTCTTTCCACGCATATCCTTCCGGAAGTCAGCATGACTTGTGAGCGAGTCATCATCATCAACAACGGAAAAATTGTGGTGATGGATACACCGGAAAACTTAACCAGCCAATTAGGAGGTGGCGAGCGGATCGAGCTGGACATCGTCGGTCCGGTGGACAATCTTTCGGCTTTGCTGCGCGAGATCCCGCAAGTTAAAAATGTCTCGCTGGGTGAGCCTCAAAATGCGCGTCAGCCGGTTTTGGTGGAAACCGAAGGCAGCGCGGATGTCCGGCATCTGATTGCTCGAAAAGTGATTGAGTCCGGCCTGGATTTGTATCGGTTGAGTACGCAAACCATGACCCTTGAGGAGATCTTCGTGAAGTTGACCACAGAGGAGGAGACACAAGAGGAAGAGACAGAGGAGGAGACACAAGAGGAGGAGACGGAATGAGAAATTACCTGGCGATTGTCACAAAGGAACTCCGTACCCTCTTTGTGAGTCCAATTGCCTACGTGGTCCTGGCGGTCTTTTTTGCCATCACAGGGTACTTCTTTTACATCATCTTGGGAAACGTCATAGAGTTTGTGATGCAGCGAGCGTTTCAGTCGCAGCAATTCGGCGCTGCGCCTCCCCCTTTTGATGCCCCTGCCGCCGTGATACGCGGCTTTTTCGGTGTCCTCAGCACCATTCTTTTGTTTTTGATACCCATGATCACCATGGGCATCTTCGCTGAGGAAAAGAAGCGCGGAACCATTGAGCTGCTTTTTACTTCTCCTCTCACTCATCTTCAGCTCATTCTGGGGAAGTTCACAGCATTGATTTTGTTTCTACTGGTGATGTTGGTTCCGACAATTGTCAACTCGATACTCCTCTACCTTCTGAGCGAGCCGGCTCCTCGGCTCGTAACTATGCTGGTAGGTTATTTGGGCGCATTTCTTTTGGGAGGAGCCCTGCTGGCAGTGGGTGTTTTCATCTCTTCGCTGACGGAAAATCAGATTGTTGCAGCGGTGCTGACCTTTGGGACTTTTCTCATCCTCTGGGTGATTGATGCTACAGCGGGTACGGGAAGTACCATCACCAATGAGACGATCCGCTATCTTTCTATACTCAACCATTATGAAGATTTCACTAAAGGGGTGCTGGACTCGCAGCATGTGATCTTTTATTTGTCCTTTATTTTTCTGGGGCTGTTTTTGACGTCCGTATCTTTGGATTCCGGCAAATGGAGGGGGTAGATGCTTAGAAAGATCGTTGATGGTTTTGGTTACCTTGGGCTTGCAGCTTTGTTCGCAGGCTTTGTCTACTACTCGGCCAATCAGTGGGATTGGAAAGCCCAGGCGGCCGTCTATGGAGGCGTTGGCCTGATCGGCGCATATCTCGCCGCCAACTTTTCCACGATCCGAAGCGCTCTGAGAACGCGGGCGGTACGCTACGGCAGCGCAGCGGGACTGACGGTTTTACTTGCCCTGGGAATACTGATTCTGGCGAGTTTTCTAAACTTTCGTCATCACAAACGCATTGACCTGACCGAAGAGCAGCTCTACTCGATTTCCGATCAAAGTCGAAAAGTGGTGGAGAATCTCGACACCGAGGTTGAGATCACCGGTTTCTTTCGCGGCGAAGGCGGGCGCCTGAATTTCCAGGATCTCATGAAAGAGTACCGCTATGCTTCCTCGAAGCTCAGTTACGAAATCGTCGATCCAGAAGAAGATCCGGGCAAAACCTCCCAGTACGAAATCACACGCAATGGCCAGGTGGTGGTGATGAGCGGACCGAAAAAAGAGATTATGGATGATTTTAGCGAGAAAAAAATCACCAACGCCATTATTAAAGTGACACGGAAAGAGGAGAAAGTGGTTTATTTCCTTCAGGGTCACGGGGAACGGGACATTAATGACACGGAAGCTCAGGGGTTTTCCGCTGCTCGCGAAGCCATTGAGAAACAAAACTACCAGGTGAAGGCCTACAATCTGGCCCAGGAGAACGAACTGCCCGAAGATGCGACGGTGATTGTGTCGGCTGGACCCAAGGTCGATTTTTTCCCCAATGAAGAGAAACTGATAAGGGAGTTCCTGACCTCAGGAGGCAAATTCCTGCTTTTGGTGGATCCTGAGACCGAGTTTGATATGAGCGATTTTCTAGCCGAGTATGGTCTGGGATTGGGGCAGAAGGTAGTGATCGATGCCAGCGGACTGGGACAGCTCTTCGGTCTGGGAGCGGCGGCACCTCTGGTCGCTGAATATGCCGATCACCCCATCACCGAGGAGTTGGCAGCAGTGATGACCTTTTTCCCCCTGGCCCAAAATATCACCACTTCTGAAAGCTCGCTGGGTTATGAGACGGTTGGGTTGGCGAAGACTTCTTCGCGGAGCTGGGCTGAGGCTAATCTGAGGGAAGGTCGCGCCTCCTTTGATGAAGGCGAGGATGTAGAGGGTCCACTCGATCTGGCTGCCGTGGCAACCCACTCCGCAGCAGAGAAGAGCGAAGAAACCGGAAAAGGTGAAGAAGAGGAAGGGAGTACGGATGAGGAAGAGAGCTCCGACCGGGAAGAGAGCTCGGAATCGGTCCAGCGGGAAGCACGCTTTGTCCTGTACGGGGATTCTGACTTTGCCACCAATGCCTACTTTGACGCTGGGGCCAATGGTGATCTGTTTCTGATGACAGTCAGCTGGTTGGCTGAGGAAACCGATCTTATTGCCATTCGGGCCAAGGATCCGGAAAATCGGCGAATTGAAGTCACGTTCACTCAATCGAGGCTGCTTTTCTGGGGCACCGTGGTGCTTTTGCCTTTAGCCACATTGGTTTTAGGCATCAGTGTTTGGTATCGAAGAAGATAAGAAAAAAGAGCCGTTGTCATGAAAAAAATACTGGTGCTTTTTGCCATGTTCCTGGCTTTGGCTGCTTTTGTGTACTTCTACGAGATCAAAGGCCAGGAAAAGAGGGAGGAGGCAAAAGAGCTGGAAGAAAGCCTTCTCCGCATGAAGCAAGAGGAGATCACCTCGGTTGAGATCTCGCGTCCCGACAAAGAGCCGATCACGATGAAAAAGGAAGGGGAGGACTGGGCGATTAAGCAGCCCGTTGAAACTTCCGCTGATCGCAATACCGTCGATTCGCTGCTTCGCAATCTTGAACTCGCTCGCAGGGATCGGACTTTCCCAGAAGGGGGTAACGAGGTCGACAAGTATGGGCTCAAGGAGCCACGAATGACCTTAAAAGTCCGGGGTGAAGAGGAGGAGAAGACGTTACTGATTGGCGGCAAGGACTTCACTGGAAATAAGATCTATGTCCAGGTCCAAGGGGATCCCACCGTCTTTCTGACTTCCGACTACATCTTCTCCACTGCCGATAAGGACTTGAGCGACTGGCGCAGCAAGAAGGTGCTTGCCTTTGAGAGGAGCAAGGTTCAAGCCATTGAGATAATCAATCCGTCCAATGAAATTCGACTCACCAAGCAGGATGAATATTGGGTTTTGGAGTCTCCGCTCCAGGAGCGCGCCGATCAGAGTTCCGTCAGCAGTCTGCTCTCAAAACTGGAGTTTGCCGAGGCTCAAGAATTTGTGTCGGAGCAGCCTGAAGAGCTTAAATCCTACGGCTTGGATAAACCCAAGGTGAGCGTGCGAGTTCGGCAGGAGGGTGAAGATCGCTGGAGGACATTGGAGCTGGGCAAGAAAAAGGAAGAGGACTACCTGGCCCGGAATCCCGATCGTTCCCCAGTGTTCACCGTGAAAGAAGACGTCTTTGAGAAGCTAAATGAAAAAGTCTGGGAGTTTCGGGACAAGGAGGTACTCGATGTTGAGCAGGATCAGGTTGCCCAGCTGATTATTCGCCGGGGAGATGAAGAAATCGGCCTGAGACACGAAGATTTCAAATGGATCGTGGAAAAACCGGAGTCACAAAAGGACCAAGAAGCCCTCTCTTACAAGTTCTGGTATCCCATTGACGACATTAAATTTGAATCCATCCACGATAAGAAATCGGGAAAGACTGAATCGAGCTTTCCGGAGCCCGACACCCGGGTGATTGTGAAGCTGAAAGACGGCTCGACGAGGACCTACGATTTTGCCCAGAAAGGTGATGAGTATTTGGCGCGTCGGTTGGAATCGGGACGCCAGGGAACGATCTCCAAAGAGGCCTTCGAAAAACTTCAGTTCAAGGTCGAAGACATCGTCTGAAGAAGGGGCCACAAACGACCACAACCATCCACCTCTTGTGGACCCGAGAAGAGTATGTTACCATAGTCATGTCCATGGTCAGATCATGCGAACAGTAAAGGCTTCGGAATTCAAGGCGAAATGTCTGAAACTGATGGACGAAGTAGCCCTGAGCGGCGAGCCCATCCTTATTACCAAAAACGGGAAGCCGGTCAGCAAACTGGTTCCCTACCGGCAGACGCCGGATTCCCTTTTTGGTGCGCTAAAGGGTTCGATTACCATCAAAGGTGACATCGTTTCCCCGATAGACGTCGCGTGGGAGGCCGCCCGTTGATCGTCCTGGACACGCACGTGCTCCTCTGGCTCCTGGAAGCCGAGGATGTGCTAGGTGAAAGCACCCGACGCCTGGTTGACGAAGCCCTCAAAATCGAGCGTCTGGCCGTCTCCGCCATATCCTTTTGGGAAATTGCCATGCTGCAAGAAAAAGGTCGTGTGGAGCTGGCGCAGCCCCTCAGCTCCTGGCGACATCAGGTGCTGGATCTGGGGCTGTTTGAGATCCCCGTCACCGGGGACATCGGTATCGCCGCTGCCGCTATCTCGGACTTCCACCCGGATCTAGCCGACCGTATCATTACCGCGACTGCTGGGATCCACCGGGCCACCCTGATCACGGCCGATGATCGAATTTTAGCTTGGAAGGGCCAGCTTCCCCGGCAGGATGCTCGCATGTAAACGCACGCTTTTAGGTAGGCACCCACTGGAATAGGCGGCGAGCGCTATGTTAGAATCCGCCTGTCGGGATGGGGGCTCCCATAATCCCATAAAGCGGCGAGCCTACCGCAAGGAGATCGCTGATATCTTGATCCCGCCTTCGCCGCCTGATTTTTGTGGGGGAAGATCATAAACGCGCTTCTATGCCCGTGGGCTATTGGTAGTGTGTCCACATGCGCAGGACCTTGATGACCTTGTCCTGCTCGTGAATTTGATAGATCAAGCGGTGGTGGATGTTGATGCGCCGGGAGAAAGCGCCTTCCAGGTCGCCGACCAGCTTTTCGAAGCGAGGAGGGCTCTGGAAAGGATCAATACTCAAGATGTCCAAGAGATATTCCACCTTGGGCCGGAGACCGGCGGCGGAGATCTTCTTGGCGTCTTTTTGCGCCTGGCGGGTGAAGACGACCCGCCAATGTGTCACCACTCCAGGGCCTCGACGCAGTCCTCAATGGGAGTGGCCAGACCCTTGCGAATGGAGTCACGCATACCAGGGAGAGACAATAGGTAAAGGGTCTCCTGGATGGCCCGCCAGTCGTCCTCGGAGATGAGAACGGCGTTCGCCCTCTTGCCAGTGATTTGGATGGGTTCGCTCGAAACCGCTGTCTCCTCGAGCAGGCGGTAAAGTTTCGCCCTTGCTTGACTCACCGTGATCGTCTTCATGGTCATAATCGTACGAGAAAACGTACGTTGTGTCAAGCATCCTTTAACCCGGATTATTCATAGGTTCTCATCACGAAGCAGCGAAAGCGCCGGCCAGGTAGGGGCGAGCCGGTGGCTCGCCCGAGCCGTCGGAAGGACGCCAGGCGTCCGGTTCGGGCGACCCGCCGGGTCGCCCCTACGCAACGTGCCCGAAAATATCGGCCTTTTGCGACACCCTCTTGTGGTCGCGGCTCTGTTCCATGCTCCCAACTTTCTGAGTTAACTGGATAGCCAGATTTTTGAATAATCCGGCTAGTATTACTTTGTTAAGTAGTATCCTCCATCACGTTGCTAAACTTGGTGTGACAGCACGCGCAGAAGCCGACCCATCTCACCAAGAACGGCCGGATCTCTCGCAGCGTCTGTTCCCACGTCAACCCAGAAGTTTTTTTTATGGCGAAGGTAGACGATCAAGACGAACAAGTAGGCTCAGGACTCCTGATCTAGGTCGATGGCCTGGTGGTGCGTATTGCGTTGTGGGAGTAGGAGTTGAGTGATTTTGGAGTCCTGAGGCAGGGGATAGGAAATCGGAAAATAAAAAGGTACCTTCGACCTTTACAATAAGAACCCGAAGATTCCAGGAGGAAGGTACCTTGCCCCAAGCATTATTACCGATCATCCCCGATGGAGCAACCCCAATCAATAACCGAATCAGTGTCGTTCGAGACAATGGCGAGTGGACCTACTTCTGTGGCATAGCTCCGATCTTCCGTCATCCCGAAGAAGACCGGCGATCGTTCCGGATGTTTACGGCTCAGTTGGTCTGCCAGGGAGCGTGCCGACAGTGGGAGATCGTGCGGACGTTCGGGGTTTCCAAAAATAGCGTCAAACGCAGCGTCAAGAAATACCGGGAAGGAGGGATTGAGGCGTTCTATCAACCGCGCCAAGGACGGGGCGCGACGGTCATGACCGAGGAGGTCA
>JALLON010000083.1 GCA_027717925.1 Acidobacteria bacterium AH-259-G07
GACGGAGGCCGAGATGTGAACCACGGGTTTTTTCTACTATTTAATCCCTTTACAACAAGTGCTAACATAGGACCAACAGCTGGGGGAATCTGGAACGGAGCACATTTGAGGGTTAAGATGTTTTTCCAACAAACATACCTGGAATACTTTACTTCAGTTCTGGTGTCACTACCTGCCTTCCGTCAGACTTCCCAGCTTTGTGTAAAGAAACACAAAGAAGGAGGTGAATTATGCAGCCCATTCGGATGATCTCCGCGCTTCTCGCCTTGTTCCTAATCTTGCTTGCCGGCTGTGCGGATGTGAATAAGGAGTTGGTTGTAGCTGCGGAACAGGGTGACACCGCAACCGTGGAAGCCCTGCTGGCCAAAGGGGCGGACGTGAATATGCAAACTGCCGCGGGCAGGACCGTCTTGATGGTGGTGGCGGAAAAGGGCCACACCGATGCGGTGCAAGCCTTGCTGGCCAAGGGTGCCGATCTTAATGCGAAGGACAATGATGGGGGCACGGCGTTGATCCATGCAGCAGAAAACGGGCACACCGAAACGGTGCAAGCCTTGCTGGCCAAAGGTGCGGGCGTGAATGACAAAACCAATGATGGGGCGACAGTCTTGATGCATGCAGCAGAAAATGGTCACGCCGACACGGTGCAAGCCCTGCTGGGTGAGGGCGCGGATGTGAACACCAAGACTGACGCAGGTCGGACAGCCCTGATGGGGGCAGCGGTAAAAGGTCGCACCGACGTGGTGCAAGCCCTACTGGCTGGGGGCGCGGATGTGCATGCCCAGACCAATGATGGCGGGACGGCCTTGATGAGGGCCGCTGGGGAAGGCCACGCACAGACAGTGGAAGCCTTGCTGGCTAATGGTGCGGATGTGGAGGGACAAGATAATGACGGCAAGACAGCCTTGGTGTGGGCGGCACTGGGTGGTCACACCGATACAGTGCCACCTGTACTTGCCGCAGCTAAGGAGCGTTGGCCTCTGTCTTCGCATTACTGGATGGACACGAAAGACAATGACACCCGGACAGCCTTGATGTATGCGGCACTAGGAGGCCATACCGACACGCTGCAAGTCCTAGTGGCGAATAGACGCCTGAATCTGAATACGAAGACCGATGATGGTAGGACAGCCTTGATGCTGGCTGCCGCGGGAGGTCACACCGATACGGTACAGACCCTGCTGGCTGAGAGACGCGTGCAGGTGCGTGCAAAGAGTAATGATGGCTGGACGGCCTTGATGCAGGCCGCAGAAAACGGCCACACCGAAATCGTGCAAGCCCTGCTGGATAAGGGAGCGAACGCGAAGGCGAAGGCCAAAGATGGCGGGACAGCCTTGATGCAGGCCGCATCAAACGGCCATACCGAGATCCTGCAAACCCTGCTGGGCAAAGGCGCCGATGCCAGTGTGAAGACCGCTGATGGCTGGACACCCGTGATGAGGGCCGCTAGGGAAGGTCACACCAGCACGGTGGAAGCCCTGCTGGAAGCGGGCGCGGATGTGAATGCGCAGACCAGTGATGGCTGGGCAGCCTTGATGCATGCATCATCGAACGGCCACACCGAGATCGTGCGAGCTCTGCTGGCTAAAGGTGCGGATGTAAATGCGAAGGCCAGTGATGGCTGGACAGCCTTGATGAGGGCCGTGGGAGAAGGCCACGATCCCGTAACTCAACTACTGAAGGAAGCAGGGGCTGAGTAGGGAAGCAGAGGGGTCAGACCTCCAGCCCCCCACTCAAGGTCTGACCCCTCTGAAGTGGACTGCGATATCGTCGGTAAACGAGGGCAGGGGGATATCCACTGCACCGTTCTTTACGGAAACGGTTCGGGTTTCCACTGCTCCGACAGAAGGTCTAACAACCTCCACCTGATAATCCGCGTCGGCCAGGGCAAGGCCTCGCAGTTCCAGATTTCGAGACTCATACAAAACATGCTTTTCTCCACTCTCAGAGGAGCAGTAAGCTACCGCTTCCCTTTTCGAGGATAGAACGTACTGGTGGTCACCGGGTCCGGACTGGACCTCACCCTGGAACCAAAGATCGGGATAATCAACGAAGCTGTCCCAGAACTCTCTCAGGACGAGTGCATCCTCTTCAAACTCACTCCAACCCCTGGGATCGTAATTGTGGGCAGCGCCGGGAGGATTATCGGCCCTGTCTCTGGGCTTGTAGTAGAGATCCATTTGCTGGCATTTCGCCATCATGAATTTCCAAAAGTACTTACGAGCGTGGACGCGGTGAGCGGGGACACGGTAGCTCCACTTGATGCTATTGTCGTCCCACGATTCCTGAGGAATGTAGGGCTTTTTGTATCTCTTTCGCCATTGCTTGGCATTGGTGACATGATGGACCTTGCCATAAATGAGAACGTCAAAATAGGGCCGCGTGAAGATCCAATCCACCGGGGAACCAGCCCGCGGGATCTCTCCTCGGCGCGCACTGGTCCTGGGAAATCCGGCCAACCCACCTGCATCCATACCCAAAATGATTGGCCTGTTTGAGACCAGCTCAGCCCATCGACTCCGTACCTGCTGAGCCATCGCGTCAATCCAGGCTTGTGTTTCCGGCCAGGATCCACGATGTTCGGCGATCTCATGGACCAGATCGTAGTAGACATTACCCAGATCGTGGGTCACTTCGATTAACTTGCGAAACCATGCCTCTTGCGCCTTGACCAGCCCACGGTTCCGATCCACCACACAGTGGTAGAGCTTCAACCGATTCGCCGGGTCACCTCCCAGAGGGTTGGTAAAGGAATTGATGTTGTTCTGCGGGTTGAAAAAATGACCTTGCCAATCCAGCCCGTTGTCTCTCAACTGCCAGCCATTCCACATGAGCAAATGAATGATGATCCCCTTGGATTCAAGGTACTGGCATTGGCGGCGAAAGCGCTCCCAGTAGGCCTGGTTGAACTGTGTCAAGTCAAACTGGCGACTTCCCGGCTGGGTTTGCAGGTAGGGAAAGAGCACATTGGACAGAGATCCGCCATTTTCTTGCGTCAATTTTTCGATGTGCTTCCAGCTCAGGGGTGGATAAGCCCGAATATGATTGATTCCGTGTTGGGCGGCCCAGTCCGCCCAACGTTGGTAGTCATAGGCATCCGGCGCCGCGTAGAAGATAAAGTCCGATCCGCCCCCGAAAGACAGCAGGGGTTCTTCGTTGTAAGTGAAATACACTTTATCCGTAGCAACCTTCGCAAGTCGAAGTCCCGCTGCGTTTGAAGCGGCAAGACTATGAGTTGCGAAAAGAAGTGAAAGGATGGCTAAAACGCCGGGCAGTGAATGTGTCGGTACCATCGTTCCCTCCTTTTTAGACGGGCAGAGTGTCTGGCTGCTGCGCCTGCGGTGGCTCCTGATTGGCGGAAATCACCTCGAAGAGGGCTTCCTCCGCTGACAGGATCTGTATCTGGAGTTCTGCCTTACCCTGCGAGAGCATGGCTCGATGATCCTCTAACCGAATGTGGGCTCGGGTCAAAAAATTCATAGCTTATAGATAATAGAAGTAAATGATCCCGTTAACAAAACGCCAGACCGGGACTCTAAAACCAACGCCGTTCAGGAATTGTCCTGGGGCCGGAGGCAGTGCCGTTTTGCCACTTTCTCATCGTTGGTAAACCAGTTTTCCACCCAGATAGGTCTGATGGACCTGGATGTCCTTGATCCGATCGATTGAGCAAGTGAGAGGGTCATCTGTCAAAACGATGAAATCTGCCAATTTTCCGGGCTGCAGCGAGCCCACTTCCTTTTCGGCACGAAGAAGATAAGCGTTGTTGATGGTGTAGAAGCGAATGGCTTGCACCCGCGAGATCGCCTGCTCCGGGTGCAGTGGATCATCGAGCCACCTGGCCCGCCTTGTCATCGCCACCCACATCGCCAGCCATGGGTCGTAGAAGTTGATCGATCGGCGAGAGCCGATCTTCTGCATGTGATCAGAGCCCCCTCCGGCGATCACGCCGGCAGCAAACAAAGCGCGTAGCGGTTGAAACCAGGTCAGCCGTTCATAACCGAACTGGTTATTCAGTGTGCGCGCATCCAGATGCAGCCACGCCGGCTGAATATCAGCAGCAATCCCCAGTTCCGCCATGCGCTGTACTGCTTCCTTACTCATGAAGTTGGAGTGACAAATGACGGGCCGTTTAGCACGGATGTCGAATCGATCACGAAGCGAGTCGCAGGCATCGATGAAAGCGTGGACGGCTCCGTCGCCCACACAATGTGAAGTAAACTGCACGCCGTTTTCCATACAGGCTGCGACAATCTGAACCAATTTGTCTTGGGGAATGAACCGCAGCCCGCGATAATCGGGATCCGTAATCCCGTACAGTTTGCTTACACCCCAGGGCTTGCGCATGTATGCGCTGCCCGTGAGCATCCCGCCATCCAAAGCTGTCTTAACCGCAGCAACGCGCAGCATGCTGTCGCCTTTGAAAAGCGGCGAGCTTGCAATACCTCCGATGACATCTTTGATCTTCTCCACCGGCTGAAGCGTGTCCAAACGGCGTGATATGTAGGCGCGGACAGTGAGATCGCCCCTATCATGCAGCCCTTGGTAGAGAGTAGTCACGGACGCCCGTGCGCTGCGCTCTGCCAGTGTGGTAATACCAACACGATTGTAATCGGCCAACACTTCTTTCAAGTGCTCGATGTGCTCGCTCTGCGTTGGCTTCTTCTCTGAAGAACGATATTTGAGATAGCGCGTGCAGCTGCGTAGAATTCCGGTTAACTCTCCAGTGTCGGGATTCTTCTCAGCATATCCCGGACCACCGTCGTCCACCTTCCAGTTCTTATCGATTCCGCTTAGCTTCAACGCGAGGGTGTTCACGGAAGCGTCTGGGCCAGTCCTAAAGACGACAGGGTTTCGCGGGGCCACTTCGTCCAGTTCCTGGCGTGTGGGGTAACGCTGTTCCCTTAGCCGGGTGAGAAAGACCTGGCTAACCCAGATCCACTCGCCGTCTTTCACAACCTTTACCCGCGATCTTACATAGTCGAGCACATCCTGGATGGTTTCCATGGTGGGGATGGGATGGGCAAACTCGATGACGGAAGCCGAGGCAGCGTGGCTGTGAGAGTCCATCAAGCCCGGCATGATGGTTTTCCCTTGTAAATTGATCATTTTGGTGGAAGTGCCCCGATATTGCTGCATGTCTTGCTCACTTCCAACTGCCAGAATGCGGCCGTCTTTGATCGCTATGGCGGTGTGGATGCTGAAGGCCTCATCCACCGTGATGATTTTGCCGCTGGTAAGAATCAGATCGGCCGTCTGACCCCACGAGGGGGACGAGACGCCCCCAAAGCTGATGATTAAGCTGATTACGAGTGTGCGAAATCTAGACATGTCAAGCCTCCTGAAATTGAGGGATCTCTGTTCTGCGCTTAAACCCTAATAAATGGTGAAGTCGCCGTCAAGACTCCTTGACAATTGACTTCGTCTCGCAAAGACTGGAGGAGCCTAAGGAGTCAGACCTCAAGGTCTGACCCCTCACCCTTCGGGTCAAAATGAAAGATAGCGGTCGACATCTATCCTTGAGTTGTCTCATCTTTCTTGTCCTGGGCGGGTTAACGCTTCTGTTCAGCTGCGCTTCACCCACGGCTCCAGATGGGGGTCGTCCTAATTTTATCTTTATTCTTATCGACGATCTAGGATGGAAGGATCTTGGTTGCTACGGCAGTACATTTTACGAGACACCCAACATCGACCAGCTGGCAAATGAAGGAATGCGGTTTACAGACGCCTATACGGCAGCTCCCGTCTGCTCGCCCACCCGGGCCAGCCTCCTGACGGGAAAATACCCGGCCAGTTTAAACCTGACGGACTGGATTCGCGGCCGTAAACAATGGCCTTGGGCCAAATTGTTGGTTCCCGAATTTAACCAACAGCTTCCCCTGCAAGAAGTCACCATCGCTGAAGCGCTCAAAGCCGCGGGTTATGTCACAGCCAGTATCGGGAAGTGGCATCTTGGAAAGGAGCCTTACTATCCGACGGAACAGGGCTTTGCCCTCAATTTTGGGGGCACACACCGGGGCTCTCCTCCCACCTACTTTTGTCCTTATGAAATTCCCACCATTGAGGAGTGCAGTGAAGGGGAGTATTTAACGGACCGTCTGACGGAAGAGGCGGAGACATTTATCGAGAAAAATCAGGACAAGCCATTTTTACTCTACCTTTCGCACTTCGCGGTTCATATCCCTCTGGAGGCGAAACAAGAGCTGATCGCCAAGTATGAAGCCAAGGCCAATGCTGAACAGCCTCAGAATAACGCTGTCTACGCAGCGATGATCGAAAGCATGGATGAAAGCGTGGGACGAATGGTGAAGAAACTGCAAGAACTCCAGATTGCCGACCGGACGGTGATTTTCTTCACATCCGACAATGGTGGTCTGGTGTACGAGGGAAAAAGGACAGAAGCTGTTACCTCGAATGAACCATTGCGAGCTGGAAAAGGACATCTTTACGAGGGAGGTGTTCGTGTGCCCCTAATTGTGCGCTGGCCCGGCATGATCGAGCCGGGCAGCGTTTCTCACGTGCCGGTTACAAGCACCGACTTTTATCCCACAATCCTGGAGATGGCAGACATGCACGTGGATCCCCAGCAGACGATTGATGGCGTAAGTTTTCTTTCCCTGCTCAAGCAAACCGGCGAACTGAAACGCGATGCGATTTACTGGCATTACCCTCACTACAGCAACCAGGGGGGCGAGCCTGGTGGAGTAGTTCGCCAGGGCGACTACAAACTGATTGAATTCTACAGAGACGGCAAGCTGGAGCTTTATAACCTGAGAGAAGACATCGGTGAAAAGAGCAACCTGGCTGAGCAGATGCCCGATAAAGCGGCTGAACTCTACCAGATGCTGAAAGAGTGGCGAAGATCCGTCAGCGCTCAAATGCCGGCAGTGAACCCGGAGTACGATCCGGCGAAAGCTGACCAGGGGCTCACCGGAGCGCAGAGGGGGGTCACACCTTGAGTTTTTCGTTTTTGGACCCAAAAACGAAAAACTCAAGGTGTGACCCCCAAAAAAGGGGGAAAAGATGAATCTAGCACGAGAGAGCGGTGCCGCGATGGCCGCGGTGGTCTTGGCCGTGGGCCTGAGTCTTTTCGGGACTGAAGCGGCTCAGGAGAGCAAGGCTGGCGGGCGGGCCAATGTCATTATCATCCTGGCCGACGATTTGGGCTATGGCGACCTCGGCTGTTACGGCAATCCCGCCTTTGAGAGCCCGCACCTCGATCGAATGGCCAAGGAGGGCGTGCGTTTCACCCAATTCTATGTGCCGGTGCCTTACTGCGCCCCGTCCCGGGCGACGCTGCTGACGGGCCGTTACCCGTTCCGCAACGGGATCGTCTTCAACCCGGCACCGGACTCGGGCATCAATGATGTGGGCATTGCGGATGAGGAACTTACTCTGGGTGAGGCTTTTCAGCAGGCGGGCTATGCTACCTCTTGCATTGGGAAGTGGCACCTGGGTCACAAGCCACAGTTTTACCCGCGGCGGCACGGCTTTGACGAATACTACGGTATTCTCTACTCCAACGACATGCGGCCGGTGCAGCTCATCGAAAACGAAAAGGTCATCGAGTACCCGGTGGTGCAGGCGACGCTGACCAAACGATACACGGAGCGAGCGCTGCAGTTCATTGAGCGGCACCAGAATGAATCATTTTTGCTGTACCTGCCACATGCCATGCCGCATAAGCCGCTGGCTGCTTCGGAGGATTTTTATAAGACCTCTCCGGCTGGGCTTTACGGAGACGTGATTGCAGAGTTGGATTGGTCGGTGGGCCAGATCCTGGCGAAGCTTAAAGAACTGGGCCTAGAGCAGAACACCTTGGTCATCTTCGCCAGCGACAATGGGCCCTGGTACGGTGGCAGTACAGGAGGGCTGCGGGGGATGAAGTCGCGGACGTGGGAAGGCGGTGTCCGTGTACCGATGATAGCCCGATGGCCAGGCCGGATCCCGCCCGGGCGTGTCTGTGATGAGGCGGCCGGCATGATTGACCTGTTTCCGACGGTTTTGAAACTGGCCGGCATCTCGTTTCCCGCGGATCATATTATTGACGGGAAGGACATCTGGCCCCTTATGATCAGCGATGAGGCCAAGAGCCCTCACCAGGCGCTGGTTGCCATGCAGGGACCGAATCTGGCCATCATTCGTGGTGGACAGTGGAAGTTGCACGTCCGCTCACCCGACGGTGTCCCCCAGCGCGGCGACGATTGGGTGGACCCCCGGGGTCCCGACGGCGTGACAATCCTGGCGCCTTACGAGCAAGCTCGACCGAGCCAATATCCCGGGGTGACCGGCGGTGATGGGCCCGAACCCATGATGCTTTTCAACCTGAAGACTGACCCCGCTGAGCAGCACAACGTTGCCCGCAAGCACCCGGACGTGGTTCAACGGCTCAAGGCGCGGTTTGATCAGATCAATACCCTAGTGCCCGAGTTTCGCCGACCCAAACGGACACCGCTGCAAAAACCCGGACCCAGACCAAAGCGCTAATTTCTCACACCGGCTATCAGGCGTGACGATTTGACTTCTCCGCCCACAGGAGATAGTTTTCGCAAGCCTTGCCAGTGAGTCGCTTTTTCCTGCAAGTCTCTTTCTTTGGTTTGCTGTTGCTGGCTTTCTGTGTGCAGCAGCGCCATCGCCTGGTGGGCGAGATCGTGGATGCAGACAATCAGCAGACCTTGGCCGCTTCCGTTTCAATCACCGATGAATCAGGAACTCCACTTGAAATCGAGGGAGAGCATTCGCATGTCCAATACCTCGGGCAGCAGTGGTGCTACGTGGACGGGAGCTTTTTGCTGATAACTTCTAAACCGCGTGTCTTGGTGAAGGTCCGTCGCGGTCCGGAAACTCTGCCGTTGGAAGAGGTCGTAGAGGTATCCGGAAGATTGCATACTTTCCGTCTGCGTCGCTGGATCAATATGCAACAGCAGGGATACCTCAGCGGAGACTCCCACGTACACTACCTTTCACTGAAGGACAGCCATCTGCAAATGCGCGCGGAAAATCTTAATGTGCTCAACCTTTTGACCAGCGACTTCACTAACGACCTGGAGAAGTTCACGGGACAACTGGATCCTATTTCCACACCTGGCCAGGAAGTTTATGTGGGTCAGGAATTCCGTGATTGGGACCAGGGGCACATTTGTCTGTTGGGCATCAGCAGCATCATCGAGCCACTAAAGCCATTTGGCGGACGCGGTGAACGCAACCTGTTGCTGGCACGCGCCATGCGGGATGCCCGAAACCAAGGTGGTGTGGTCGCCTGGGCCCATTTCTCCAACCTTCCCGGTGCCGAGTCAGCAATCGACATTGCACTGGGGTTGGTGGATGCCATCGAACTGATTACGTACGACGATCCCACCGAGCTCCCCAGTCACTGGGGCCCATGGGCCAATTCGGGTATGTCTCAGGCCGAGTTCACTGTTATGCGCGGCTTGGACCTCTATTACCAATACTTGAATGCCGGCTTTCGCCTGCCTATTGTGGCAGGCACGGACAAAATGGGGGAGAACATCCCTGTTGGCAGCAACCGTCTATACTCCCGGGTGGGTGGCGAGCCCAATTATGACGCCTGGCTGGCTGGCGTTAAAGCTGGGAATGGGTTTGTGACAAACGGTCCTGTCCTGACATTTGAAGTCGACAGCCACACAATAGGAGAGGTGGTGGAATTCAACACGCCTGGCAAGGTCACTGCTAAGGCCAGGGCTCGATCTATTTTGCCTTTTTCAAGGCTGGAAATCGTGCTTAACGGTAAACCCGTAGCTGTAACCACTGTTGAATCAAGCAAGAATCGAGAGGAAAACGGTATCTACGCCACAGAAGTAACGGCGGATATCAAGCTCAACCAGAGCTCCTGGGTAGCTGCTCGAGTGGTCCAGGTCCAAGGAAGCAGGCAGCGTATCCTCCCTCGAGAACTTACGGTGTTTGCCCACACCAATCCGGTGTACTTTTTGCGCAATGGGGCCAAGGTCCGTGATGAAGCATCCATCCGTTACCTAAGAAAGTACATCAGAGGCACCATTCACTGGTTAACTACCGGCGCCCGTTTTCCCAATCCCGAGGTCAAAGCC
>JALLON010000084.1 GCA_027717925.1 Acidobacteria bacterium AH-259-G07
GTTTTCACTTGGTGCCTACGCCTTGGGCCGTTTTCCGTTGTACGAGAATGGCAAAACCTACCAAGGTCCGTTTGAGACAACGTCTGGTCTGATACTGGGATATCGCCTGAGTAGCCGTCTTTTTCTTCACCTAAACGCCACCGCGTATTATCAGAATTTCGCCTATTGGGCTGGTGAACGGGACATCAACTCGGGTCTCTTTGCCACGAGTGGTATGCTCGGAATAGCCATCAAGGCCTGGGAGGACACAACGCTGAGTTTAGATCTTAGATATCCTTTGTCGCAAAGGACGCTCTCGGAAGGCGATACCTTCGAGCAAGGTCCGACTTTGCTGTTTAGAATCTCACGGGACATGGGACGTTGAAGGGACCAAGACGTTTACCGCCAGGGTTAAGAAGAATTAACAGGGTTAAGAAGAATTAACAGGGTTAAGAAGAATTAAAGTGAGCAAGGAGGCTTACAATCGTGATCCAGCGCTTTTCCGGCTCTCTTCTTGGCAACAGTCGCTACTGGCGCTCCGTCCCAGCAGCCACAGCCACCAAACCGGAACAAAAGCTTCCAATCCCTGTAATAAGTGGATTTGTGGGTGCAAAATGAACCCCCCCGAGGAGGAGGGTTTTGACCGCTTTAATTAGCCAGCTTACTGGTGCTGTCCGCCTGCGGCAGTGAGCAAACGGAGGCCAGAACTGTCAAAACCCCGAAAAGGGGGGCGACCGACATTGTGGACATTCAACTGGCTTAGAAGGCTGAGGTTAAGGTTGATGCGCTCCCTCACAACCCGCTTCAGGGAACCATCACCGAAATCGGCAGCTCTGCGATCGAGACACCTAACCCGCAGCGAGAGGCCAAGGATTTCAAAGTAGTCATCCAACTCGACGAACCTACGGACACTCTTCGTCCCGGCCTGAGCTGCACAGCCGAAATCACAACAGCGCGCCGCCAGCAAGTTCTTGCCATACCCATTCAGGCACTGGTGATCCGAGAATACGCAACGGACGATCAGGGCAGAATCATCAGAGAGAACCCAGGTGGAAAGGCGCACAAGAAGAAAAGTAACCCCGAACATGAAAAGGAAGGAGAAGGGGAGAAGAAGGAATTGCAGGGAGTTTTTGTAGTTTCGGACGGGAAAGTCCAGTTTGTTCTCGTCGAGGTCGACATCATGGGCGACACCGAGATCGAGATCACGGAGGGTCTGAAGGAGGATACTCTGATCGTCACGGGTAGTTACAAGACACTCAGAAAACTCAAGGATGAGGATCTGATTAAAGACAACAAGGGTAGAGAAGAATCCTAGATGTCAGAACCGCTAATTCGCACCATCGATCTCTGGAAGACGTACGACATGGGCGCGGAAAAGATCCACGCCCTACAGGGCGTGAGTTTTAAAATCAGCGTTTATGCATAATCCGGGCTAGGGCCAACCAGGGTCTCGATTTTGGCCACTCGTGTCAAGCCCATTCCTTTTTTCGGGCCTGACTTTCGATAGGCAAGAGTATACGCTTTACGGCGATGGGACAACTGGACGAGCTGATATCCCAGCTGAGCACGCCATGGCTTCTCTTGCTTTTGGCGGCCAGCATCGCTGTGCTGGGTAAGAGCGCAGACTGGCTTGTGCGGGCGGCTGTCGCGCTCTCCAGGAAGTCCGGTCTTCCCAAAGTCATCATATAGGGGCCACCGTGGTCAGCCTCGGAACCACCACCCCCGAGGCGGCGGTTTCGGTTCTTGCTGCCATACGTGGAAATCCTGGACTGGCTCTCGGCAATGCAGTGGGGTCGGTGATCTGTGACACGGGTTTGATTCTGGGATTGAGTTCTCTACTGGGTCGGCTGCCACTGCAGCAGAAAATCCTGAGCTGGCAGGGATGGATTCAGCTGGGAAGCGGAATTCTGCTCGTTCTGGCCTGCTTCCCGTGGTTCGCGTCTGGTGAACTGTTCAGTGAGGGTGGGCGGCTCTCTCAACTGATGGGGATTGTCTTCCTGGTCCTCCTTGTGGTTTACCTTCGTCAATCCATTGTGTGGGTCAGGCAAGAGCAGAATCGTTCCGCTGTGGAAGAGCTGGAAGGCGTGCCCAATGTGTCAGTCCTCTTGATCCTGTCGAAGCTTGTCGGAGCCGTAATTCTGGTGGTGGGTTCTTCCCATTTCCTGATTGCTGCCGCCACCGAGACCGCGAAGCGTTTCGGTGTTCCCGCCAGCGTCATTGCCGCCACGATTGTGGCCTTTGGAACCTCTCTTCCAGAGCTGGTAACCGCGATCACCGCTGTGCGGCGACAACACGGTGATCTGGCGGTAGGCAATGTCATCGGCGCCGATATTCTGAATGTCCTCTTCGTGGCGGGGGCTGCCGCCTCGGTAACTCCGGGAGGACTGCAGGCGGGGCCCATCTTTTTCGCTCTTCTGTTTCCCGCTATGCTTTCCCTGCTGGTTACCTTCCGCCTGGGGATCTTTTTCTCACACCAGACCTTTAAGCGGTCTTTTGGGCTGCTTTTGTTGTTGCTCTATGCATTGGCAACCATCTTCAGTTATCAATATTCAGCTTTGCGAGTGGGGGAGTAATACCGCGGATCACACGGATCAGAACGGATTGACGCGGATCAGTACGCGGCCCAGTATCCGTGAATATCCGTCTTTAGACGAGAAATCGAGGAGAACAAACACATGGCAGATATGTCCAAGGTCCGTCCTGGAGATTGGATTGGAATTGGAGAAACGGGAAGAATACAGTATGGGGGCGGTAAGCTTCCTGCCGTAGTTTGCACCGTATACACCGAGCGACCAGGTCCACACGGAGGCGACATTGAGGTTGTCTACCTCGATGAGAGGGATAGGGCAACTAACGAAGATGTGGTGTGGTCCGGTACTCGTTGGGAGTTTGCAGTTGAGGGACCCTCAGGAGGATACGCGGATAACTATGACCGTCTGCAAAGATATGTGAGCATTCTCCGCGCCGGTCGCGGAAGAGGAACGGGTTCTCCTCGTCGAATTGTAATACGAGCTCACCGAGGTCAGCCTCCTCGGCTTCTTCATCATCGGTGACGAAAAAGGAGAAGAATTCGCGCGGCGTGACCCGCTGCGCGTCAGCCCCAGCTTTGATCATGTGGCCCTTATAAAAGTGCGTAAGATTGATCAGGACCCCCTGCCGGACATGTTCACGAAATTGCCTGGCTGACAATGGTGTATCGTTGGCGCTGGGGATGAGTTCGGCTTGATAGGAACGACGATACCACCCCAAATTGGTCACCGTGTCATGAGACCAAATGTGCTGCCAAGTCACTGATTCGTTATTGTCCCGCAGCTGCTGGCGCTGGCGCTGACCCTCTAGTTCTTGTTCGAAAGTGGTCGTTACCCTGAAGTCGCTGCCGTTCACGGAGAGATTGACAATTAAGATATCGTTTGGCGTCGGATGCCAGTCAGTCCGAACATTGAGCCGCAAGGCACCGCCTCGGTTATTGAAATTCCCTGGATCGACGGGGTCGAGGTATCGTTGCCCAGAACCACTCAAAGAGTTGGCGACGTAGAAGCCAAACTTGCGTTTGAGATTTCCCCGAAGCGCGGAAGGATCACCCTTTATCACTACACCATCAAAGTAAGTATATGATCTGTAATGAATTGCATCTACTTGGTGTCGGGAAGAGTTGACACCATACGGCAAATCGGGGTCACTTTGAATTCACATCTTAGGACGTGCAAGGCTGTGCCAAGATTTTGCTAACTTGCTCTAATTAAAGAAGGCTAAGTGGAAATGCCGCTCGACCTAAGATCAGGAGTTCTGAAGTTACGTGTGAAGGAAAGCTAGAAGGGACGGGTACGGCCACGAGGTATAGGGTTCACACGCGATGACAAAAAAGCTCAGGATCGATCCGTCGCGGGGCATCCCGTCTGAAAAACCACTGTACTTTTTCGAGGAACGGATCCAGAACGAACCCCAAACGAAACCCAATTGAATGTTTCCCCGCAAAGCGTCCGAATTTCCTCCAAATCCCTTATGGGCACTGCATTTCACAGGTATTGGAGCGAACCGAATTTCCTCATTCGTTTCCGGAGAATTCAGAAAGTGAGAGAGGAAGGGTGAGCGCAGTCTCTTGCGTGAGCTCCACACGGTCCGTGCGGAGCGCGTTAAGCAGCTCAGCGATTTCCTTTTTGACCTCTTGGGGGTGCCGCGCCGGCGCTTCCCCACGGAGCTCATCCTCGCCGATAGCTATGTTGTACTTGAGCGAATCCTCACCGGCTCGAATCGTGAAAGGTTCGGGATTGGACCTCCTTTGACAAGCGGAAAGAAACAGAAGCAAGAGAGTCATCAATGTGGTTGGGTATTTCATCTGAACCTCCTAAACTTCGTGAGTCGTATTGTTCTTCCTGAGAATTTAAGTGTAGGAGTAGGGACAAAGAGGGTCAAATGTAGCCTTTTATGGAGGGAAGGCGACAGGTCAAAATAGCTTGAACGTATTGGGATTTTTTACCGAGAGGGCTCGTGATGAGCAACGATCAGCCCGGTTCAGTACTCGTTTAGCGGGGAAATCGAACTGTGATACCGAGTCCAACGAACCAGTTGTCGGCGTCGTCCGAAATTCCGACCCCGACCGCAGCATCCAGTTGCAAGTTGTCTCGGAGCAGGTAGGTCAGTCCGCCGTCCAAGGAATTCTTCGGGCCACCATTCGCGTTGAGGGGGATGTCCCCGAACACTTCGACGAACGCTCCCACTCGGTCGCTGACCCCCATACCCATCACCGCCGTGTAGTTAAAGAAGGAAAGTGTATCGCGGTCGCCGGTTTCATCTAACTCCGATTCCCAGGTGGCTCCAAGGTTATAACCAAAGGAGAAACGATCCGAAAGCGTGTGCGACATACTGACCCGAAAAGCCGGGTCGGATCTGTGGCTCGAGAGTTCCTCTTTGCCGACAGGCAAGGATACTCCGGCCAAGAAAGCAGTCTCCGGAATCCACCCCTGCTCCTCCCAAAAGTAAAGTTTCGCACCAATTTCCATATCCCCTACGCCACCCAAGTCGGTTTTCTGCCCTGCCAGGCGGGTTCCCTCCCAGATGCCGCCGTTTGAGCCCAGGCGAAGTTCCACTCGATTCACAACACCGATGCGAAGCAGGGTTCCCGGAAACTCGTGAGTCTCGCTGCGGATACCGCCCTCGTCATTGCGTGAAAAGCTCCAGCCTGTTTCGACCTGGACATATCCAGGAGGTACGACAACACTGGATTCCGTTTGATCTGGCCGATCCGTGACTAGTTCTGGCTTTGGTGAGGGTTTTTCCTCTGCAAAACCCGTGGTGACAGTGAAAATTGCCGGGAACAGCAGGCAGATATTCACGCGAGCAAAAAGGGAAGAGACATTGGGTCGTTTTGATTTGTGATCCACTGTGTACCCCTTTCAAAGGAACGATTCAGTTTCGTTTGTACATTTGTGCCAAGTCAGGGGGACGGAAGCCCCGCAAAACGGGGCAAAAATGCCGCGATTGGAAAAGCCGGAGACAGACAAGGGTAAGGTTGCGGGCTAGTGAACTCCCAGAGGTAATCATTGTCAGCACTGCACCGGTGTTATCTTTACCGCACCCACTTGCGCACCCAGAAGGACAACTGGTCGAGGAGCGTCACCACCGCGATGATGACGAGGAGGAGGATGGCGACTTTCTCATACTGGAAGCCGCGGACGTAGAGTTGGATGTAGTAGCCGATGCCTCCCGCGCCAACCAAGCCCAAAACGGTAGCGTCGCGGAAGTTCATCTCGAAGCGGTAGACAGTGAAGCCAACCACCTGCGGAATGGACTGCGGGAACAAGCCGAAGCGAATGGTCTGAAGCCACGTTGCTCCGGTGCCGCTGATGGCATTCACGATGCCCTGCTCGGCGGTTTCAAATTCTTCGGCGTAAAACTTGCCTAACATCCCTATGGAGTGGAACGTAATCGCCAGCGCGCCGGGGAATGGACCCAAGCCGACGGCGACGACGAAGAGAATCGCCACCACGATGAGCGGGATGGAGCGCAGGAAACCGAGAAACCACCTGGTGGGGTGAGAAACCCATCCTGGCGTCACGTTCGAGGCAGCGAGGAACCCCAGCGGCAGAGAGATGACCACTGCGAAGAAGGTGCCTGCAAACGCAATCATCAAGGTCTCCACCGTGGCGTTGATTACCAGCCCGGTCACGCTCCAGTCGGGGGGAACCAGGCGGCTAAAAAATTCGCCGAACCGCGGCCCTGATCGGACGAGTGCGCCCAGGTCAAACTCCGTCCACTTGATGGACCACATGACCAGCGGACTAATCGCGCAACAAGCGAAGATTCGGACGAGGAGTCTTTTCTCCCACTGCCTTCGCAGGCTCGTCATGTCTCACCTCCTCACAGGCTTGGCTGTGCTTTCGGTTGCCCCGATAGACAAGCTTGGCCTCGTCCACCGTAAACCCTTCGGGGGCGCCGTCGTAAACCACCTTACCTTCGGAAAGCCCAATAAGACGACTGGCGAACTGGAGGGCCAGCGAGGGCTGGTGGAGGTTGACCACCAGCGTCACCCCGCGCCGCTTCACGCAGTCCACCAGCAACCCCAGCGCGGCCTCGGCCAATTCCGGGTCGAGGTTGGATATCGGCTCATCCGCAAGGATAATCTCGGCGTCCTGCATGAGCGCGCGGGCAATGGCGGCGCGCTGGCGCTGTCCCCCGCTCAGCCTTTCCACCCGGCGGTTGCCCAGGCCGTCCAACTCCACCTCGCGCAGGATGGCTTCTGCCTTCGCCCACTCGTAGGCAGGATACCAGCCGAGAAGACTCTTCCACGGCGAGACCCGCCCCAGGCAGCCAGTCAGCACGTTGGCGACTACACTCTGACGCGGAACAAGGAAGAACTCTTGGTCGATCATGGCGATGCGGCGCTGCACGGCACGCCGCTCTGAAGGAATACGGGAGGTGGGGTCGCAGCCCAGCACGGTCACGCGCCCGGTCGAGGGCCTGAGGCCCCCCTTGATAAGCCGCTCCATGGTCGTCTTGCCAGAGCCGCTGCGCCCCACCACGAACACGCGCTCCGCTGCCGCGATCTTCAGTCGCTCCACATCCAGCACGCACGTGTGCCCGTAGAGTGCGTGGACATTTTCCAATTCGATGACCCACCTCATACCGCTACTTACCCTTGAGGAACCCGTACTCTCGTGCCACGCGCTCAACGCCCTCGTAGTCGGCGTGTGCCACCTTTACATAGCCGTCCACGTTGTAAAGGTACTTAAGCAATTGGCGGTTGGGACCTTTGTTGAGTACCAGCAGCGCTGCCTGCAGCTTCGCAACGGTCTGTGGGTTGAGGTCTTTGCGCACGACGACGCAGTGCGATGGGATAGGCTGCGACTCGGCGATGTGAATGACCTCGTCGCGTTCCTCCGGGCGCAGCAGACTGTAGGAATACTGCCCAACCCCAGCCGCGTCCACAAACTTGTTGAGCACCGCGCGGATGGCCTGCTCATCACCGCCCGCAAAGTAGATTCTCTTGAAGAACTTCTCTGCTTCGCCTTTGTCCTTGAGGAGCCCGGCGTGCTTGAAGATGTCCAGCGGATACATGTACCCCGATGAAGAGATAGGGTCTACGAAGGCAATGGTTTTACCGCGCAGGTCCTCCGGGCGTTTGATGCCGCTGTCCTTGTGCACAAAGATGCGGGAAACGTAAAACGGTTTGCCCTTGTAAACCTCGCCCAGAATTGGAAAAGCGCCCGCCTGATCGTGCGCCATAATATACTGAAGTGGTCCCATGAAGCCCATATCCGCCGTTTTGTTACGCAGAGCTTCCACCACGCCGGCGTAGTCAGTTGCAACGAAGTGCTTGATCCTTATGTTGAGCTGCTGATTCAGATAGCCGACGACCGGCCTCACGTCCTCCAGAAGTTGGTCAGGATTCTGGTAGGCGATGAAGACGATTTTCAATTCCTTAGGAGGTGCTTCCTCTGCCAGCACCAGATGCGTAGCAAACAGCGCAAAGACAAAAATGACATTCAAGCCAGTGACGCGTCTGTTGACTTCTTGCATAGTGCATTTCCCCTCACTTAAGATGGTCCACGTTCTCCCTATAGGATTTGCGATACTCCGCTACCTTGGCGTCTACCGTGGCGCGGTCGCCGCGCAGGTTGGCGGCGTATGCATCGTCCATCAGTTCCGCCAGCCGCTCCATGACCGGTAGATATTTGAGGTCTTGGAGTTCCCACTTGTGGTTGCGAATCTCGATGCCGATGGTCTGGAAGGTGATGTTCATCAGTTCCGGCTTGTCTTTGCTCTTGAGGGACTCGTAGGTAGAGAGAAAAAAAACAAACTCCTCCATCTCGGCGTCGAGGTAGTAGGGCGTATCCTCGTAAGCGTCTACGCCTGCTCCCACCGCCTCCACGTAAGCGGTCAGGTCGTCAAGTCTCTGCTTGGTCAACGCGAGTGTGAACCGGTTGTTGAACCACTCGACGACTGCGCGCAGGGTTGGCTCGCTGCCATCGTGGAAGTAGGGCGCGGTGTATTTAGCGTTAAGCAGAGTCGGTGTGTCCAGGGCACGGTCTAACGAATAGGGATCAGAGCCCTTGACGGTGCCGATGTCGTGTCGCTTGTGGTCGAGAAAGTGGGCGGAGGGAACGTGGCATGTGGAGCACGCCTTCCCTCCCATCTGGGAAAAGGGCTCGTGGAAAATCATCTCCCCGCGCTTTGCCGACGCTGACGCATTGGCACTGAGCGAGCCGTCAGGGTTGAGATAGGGGTTGGGCAGGAAGTCGAACTCGTTCATGTAGGCAACTATCGCGTCCAAGAGCACGGGGTCAGGTTCTGGACCGTTAAACTCGTTCATGATGCCGTTGCGCACGAATTCGCGCAGCGAGGCAAAGCGCCCATTGCGCCCGTAGGGGGCCGTGAAACGGATGCCGCGCAGGTCGGGTATGTCCACCGGGTCGAAGACGCCGTTGTTGGCGTGCGGGGCTAAGAAGCTGTTGCTAATGTCCATGCTGCCCGGACGCGCCGATAAGCCGGGAATGACAAACTGGGGATTGGTGACACCCTTGTTGTGGCAGGTGTTACAGCTGAAGTTAAGGGAACGGGTGGGTTCTCCAAAAATGTAGGGACTGTCGAAGGCCATGTCGCCCAGCGCGATGAGTATGGTCTCGCTTTCGTCCACCCCGCGTGCCGCCATGTTGAGAATCTGGCGCGGACGCGGCACCTGTTTGTTGATATTGTTGCCCGGAGGCAGTTTGACAGGAACTTTCGCGTTCGAATCAAAGGTTGGGCTGTGCTGGGGCAGGGGGGCGAGTTTTCCGTTCACCGGTGCACGGAATGACTCCCCGTAGTTCGCCTTGATATAGGCGACAATCTCCTGCGCCTCTATCTGGAATGTGACCGTCTTCGCCGGCACGAAGCCTACCTGCAAAATACCGGGGCTACCCAGCGCACCGGCCAACTCCAGCCAGCACGCACCTAACCTCCTGAATGCCGGGCGGTCGGTCGCCTTGACCTCGTGCTCAAAACTTGCCCAGATATGCCTCGCCTCATTTAGTTCACGAAAGGCACGCGCGTAGTTGCTCAGAGACTTCTCCGCCGCCTGTAAGTGCAGCCTCAGTATCCGCGCCACAGTGCGGGTGGTAAGTTCGAATACCTCCCGTGCCGTCTCTTTGCGCTCAGCGGGACCTGGAGTCTCTTCGCCCTGCTTGAGCGATTCAGTGTATTTGTCGATGAGGGTATTGACCGCGTCCCCATAGCTTTTTGCCTCAGCGTAAGAAAGTGTGGCAAGACCTTCGGCGATGGTGTCCGCGTCCTTGCGAACCTGGGCCCAGAGGACAGGGTTCAAATTGAGGAGAAAGTTAATCCGGCGATAGCTCTCGGCTACTGGATGGAACTTCTCTGGCGGGATGATGTGCGCCCGCGGCTGCCGCCACGTGAAAAAGAAGACTAGCCCAAGTACCAAGGACCAGCTCAGGATAAGCGGGATGCAGTTTCGGTGGGATTCCTTCATATCTATCACACTCCATGCGGAGTTGAAAGGTTGCTAAAAACC
>JALLON010000085.1 GCA_027717925.1 Acidobacteria bacterium AH-259-G07
GCGTTGGGTCTCCGGTTGTCGGCATTGGCAGAATTGGGAACTTGCAAAATGGAATCGGCTTGATGTTGGTCTTGCCGGCAGCGCTGTATGAGCAAGCACGCCGGAGGCGATTCTGCAATTGCATTTTGGGTTTGGCCGAGCCGGCTAGCCACCAAGTTTTGAAAGAGCACGGGTCAAAGTAGAGTTGCCGATTCTTGATTGCGGGGTGGCAAACGCTCTGCTAAGATCTCTTCAAGCTCAAAGACTCAAAAGAGGAGAGATGAAACAGAAAACCCTTTTAGCAGGGGCTATAGTGGTCGGATTGATAGCGGTGGCTGCTCGGGGGCAGCACGAGATTCGGCTGCACAGACTTGAGCAAGGCCGTTTGGGATTCATGGCGCGGGATGTCACACAGGTCGATGTGCGGAAGCTGCAGCTCCCGCGGGAAGCCGGGGTCTATGTGGAGCAGGTGGCAGAAGACACGGCCGCTGCTGAGGCCGATCTGCACGAGGGAGATGTGATCCTAGAGTACGCAGGCCTTCCGATCTTGAGCGTGAGGCACTTTCAACGGCTGATTTCCGACACCCCACCTGCTCGAAAAGTCGAACTCAGTGTGTTCCGCAGCGCTCAGCAGATCAAAAAGACCATTACAGTGGGCAAACAACATCGTTTAGTACCTCATCCCGTTCAGCCGGAGACCCCGCGAGATCGTGCTTGGGATCGTCCCGGCACCCATTTTCGGGTGGAGCCTGATCGATCTGGCGGTGCTTTCTTTTTCTTTTCCGAACGGCCTCGACTGGGTATCACCGGAGGGAATCTAACCGAGCAGTTGGCAGATTTTCTGGGTGTCCCAGGAAAGAAAGGTGTGCTGGTGGTAGAGGTCCTGGAGAAGACTCCCGCCAAGAGGGCGGACTTGAGGGCGGGAGATGTCATCATTTCAATTGACGGCCGCCCACTGGAGAGTCTCTATGAGCTGTCCAGCCGCTTAAGGGAAGAGACCCACGAGCTAGGAATCGTACGTGACAAGATGGTCGAGCAAGTAACTGTGCAATTGGAGCCGAAGAAGCAAAAAGGGACTCGATTCTGATCGGGCCAGTGTGGTCACAAAGGATACCGCTCTAGCTTATGGCAAACCTACTTGAACCCCTCTTTATAGGAAGGACGCTGAGAGTGCTGGCTGGGATCGGGTGTTTTTACTTCGCCTTCTACGTGTTTCATCTACCGGTTGACTTTGGGGAATTGGTCGCTGTGATGATCCTGGGGCTCTTGGGACTTTCGTTTGTCGTGGGAGGCCTCCTGGCGAACCCCGGGTGTGAAGTGACAGCGCTCCCTAACCTCATTCTGAAAAGGAAGCAGCATTTCTTCTGACTCGTCTTTTCGCCCTTGGATAGGGCGGAACGTTGGCTGCGCGAAGCTTTCCGCAGATGAGGCTTGTTGGCTCCGGTAAGGGGCAAAGTCCGGTGAAATCACAGGAAAGCTGGAGCGGGAAAGGGGATTCGAACCCCCGACTTCAACCTTGGCAAGGTTGCACTCTACCACTGAGTTATTCCCGCTCAAATTCGAAAACAATCATAAAATTGACCTCCTCTTTTTGTCAACTGGCGCCAGAGGGGTCACAGCGTGACCCTTCTGGACTTCGCACTTTTTCACTCTCAATCGTTTTAGCTAGCGAGATGTTGAAAAAGTCTTCCGATGGCTCGGTACTGACCCGTTCAGGTCAGGCGCGTAAGCCTTGGTGGTTCCCCCTTCGGGTCGGTCCCAAAGATCTGGGAAGGTGGGGCGAGTGGATCGCACTGAAACACCTCAGGAGGCTAGGATGGGACATCATCGCCCAAAACTGGAAAGGCCTTAGGGGCGAAGTCGATCTTATCGCCTATGACGGACCCTTCTTGGTCTTCGTCGAGGTGAAAACCCGGCGCCTTCCCAACCGCCTCCCGCCGGAGGACAATGTGGGCACTGAAAAAGAGAAAAAGCTCGATCAGTTGGCTTTCGAGTTTCTCCTGCGCTACGAGATTTCCGATACTCCTGTTCGAATTGATGTCATTGGGGTCGAAACGCCGGATGTTCGCCACTTCCTCCTGCGACACTACATGAGCTAGCCGGGTTGATGATCACATCTGATTGAGCACTTCACGAATGATGCGGATTCCCTTGAGGAGTTCCTCTTCAGTGATATTCAGTGCCGTTCGAAAACGGACCGAGCGCTCTCCACAGGGGAGTATGATTAAGCCATTCTCGAAGAGTCTTTTCCGAAAGCGCCCTTCGAATTCCGCATCAGGAAGATCAAAGGCACAAAACAGGCCAATACCTCGAGTGTTGGAAACCTTTGCCGGAAACTCCTCCTCCAGCTGGTGCAGTTCCCGAAGAAGGATGTCACCCATTCGGCGGGAGTGCTCCAGCACGTTTTCCTCTTGGAAGATTTCCAGGTAGAAGCGGCAGCGCACCATGTCGACCAGATTGCCGCCCCAGGTGGAATTCAGCCGGCTGGCGACATGAAAAACATTTTCCGGAACTTCGTTGATCCGGTCGCTGACCAAAATTCCGCAAACTTGAGACTTTTTGCCGAAAGCCAAGATGTCGGGTCTGACGTAATGTTCAAAGGCCCACATTCGCCCGGTGGCCCCGAAGCCCGTCTGGACTTCGTCGTAAATAAACAGGATGTCATTTTCGTCACAAATGCGGCGAAGTTCCCGGTGAAACTCCGCTCGGAAGTGGTTGTCCCCCCCTTCTCCTTGAATTGGCTCCAAAACGAGACAGGCGATGTCTTCCGGGATTTCCTCGAGAATCGCCTGGATCTGGTCTAAAGCTTTTCTTTCCAGCTCCTCGACGCGGAGCAGGTTTTCACCCTCCAACGGAAAATGACATTTGGGATTGACGATGCGAGGCCAATTAAATTTCGGGAAATACTGAATCTTGCGCAGATCGGCTGTATTGGTGAGCGAAAGTGTATAACCGGATCGGCCGTGAAAGGCTTCCTGAAAATGGAGAACCTTGTATCCTCTCTCTTCTTTCACTCCGCGCGCAAAGTTCTTTCGGACTTTCCAGTCAAAAGCCGTCTTTAGCGCGTTTTCGACTGCAAGCGCTCCTCCATCGATAAAGAACATGTATTTCATGAAGTCTGGTTTAGCCAGGCGCGCAAATGTATGCACGAACTCCGCCATCTCCCGAGAATAAGCGTCGGTATTGGAAGGCTTTTGAATGGCAACACGAGCAAGTTCTTCAAGGACCTCCCTTGAGATCATACGCGGATGATTGAAACCCAAAGGGTTGGTGGCGTAGAAGGAGAAAAAGTCCAGGAAATATCCATTCGTTTGGGCATCATAAAGATAAGAACCCCGACTCTTCTCCAAATCCACGACCACGTCGATTCCCTCGGCTGGCATGTAGCGGGCAATCAACCCGTGGACTTGATTCACTGCAAATTTTAACTGGCTCTTTTCCATCGGGTCCCTTCTTTTGTATCCTCAAGAATGATTCCTCGATGAGCCAGCAGATGACGAATCTCATCCGCCCGCTGGTAGTCGCGCTGGCGACGCGCCTCCTCGCGCTCTTCAATCAATTCGATGATCTCTTCATCTTCCAAGCGCTGCTCTTCGACCTGGAAGACGGCAAATACCTGATTGGCATCGGCGAACAGACTGAGGATCTGATTCCGGTTGGCCGCTCCCACTTCCCGGCGCTCCAACAGGATGTTGGTTTCCTTAATCAGATCGAACAAAGCAGCCAGCGCAACGGAGGTGTTCAGGTCATTGTCCAACCCTGCTTCAAAATCACTACGGGCCCTGGCCACTCTTTCCGACAAATCTCGGTTCTCAGGTCGATCATCGGATACTTCCCGAATGCGTAATAAGAAGTCGTTAATCCGCCGCAGTGCCGAGTGCGAGTCTCCCACTCCCGCGAATGTAAAATTCAACTGTTTGCGATAATGCACGGATTGAAGGAGATAGCGTACGGCAAGCGGATCACAGCCGCGATCCATCAGATCTCTCAATGTGTATTGATTTCCCTTGGACTTGGCCATCTTCTCGCCCTCGACCAATAGAAACTCACAGTGCATCCAGTGGCGCACGAAGGGCTTGCCCGTGGCTCCCTCACTTTGGGCGATCTCATTTTCGTGGTGAGGAAAAATCAGATCCACTCCTCCACAGTGAATGTCAAAGCTCCCTCCCAGATATTTCATGCTCATGGCCGAGCACTCAATGTGCCAACCCGGACGTCCAGGCCCCAGTGGTGTATCCCAAGAGGCCTCACCCTCTTTTTTGGCCTTCCACAGAACGAAGTCCCGGGGGTTCTCCTTCGTATATTCGTCCGCATCAATCCGACCTTCTGTTTGCACCTCCGACAGATCCAGATGGGAGAGCCTGCCATAGTCGCCAAAGGAGCTGATTCGGTAGTAAATAGAGCCGTCACTCTCATAGGTGTATCCTTTGTTGCGCAGCTTGAGGATCAATTCGACCATCTCGTCAATGTGTTCCGTGGCATAAGGTATGATCTCCGGTGTCTCGATCCGAAGCTTTTCAATGTCTTCAAAGAAGGCTCTTGCATACTGAGCCGTATACTCTTTGATGGAAAGGCCCGCTTTTCTGGCGTTGTTAATGATCTTGTCGTCCACATCTGTCATGTTCATCACATGCAGAAGAGGAAAACCCTTGTATTTGATGTAGCGCCGAAGGAGGTCCTGGAGGATAAAGGTTCGAAAGTTCCCGATGTGCACAAAGTCATACACGGTCGGCCCGCATGTGTACATGTGAACGGTTCTCCCATCCAGCGGTTTCAATTCCTGCACCTGACGAGTCTGCGTGCTGTATACTCTCAGAGCCATAGAGCGCTGCAGAACAGCTTAGCATGTTGCGGCGTCGATGTTCACGGTGCCAACATGAGAGCCTCACCTATCTTGTGACGCCACTTTAACCATGTATAGATTGCCTCGATGCTCCACCAGGTGAGGTTTCAGTGACTGCAGGTCATGCCAACCGGATTCCTGAGTGAGGATGTAATATTGATCCTGAGGTCGGTCTCGGAAGTGATCGCGCAGGGATTTAAGATCAGGCACAGACTCCTTCGTGGTTTGGTAATTCGTGTAGTAGTGGGCGCTGTGATGAAAATAGCGGTAAAGAATCAGCGGTTCTTTGGGGGAGACCCATGGGACAATTAAGCGGCAAAGATCCCGAGCGGAGTGGTAATCGTCCACCACAGGAGCCGCCTTCCAAAACATGAGTGCCGCAAATAAGGTCATAGCCCCAACCAGAGATAAGAAAACGCCCAGAGGGCGGCGTTTCCGATACTCGACGCAAGCCCATCCGATCCCTGCCAAGATTGGCAAAGATAGAAGGATTCCGACAGGGAGTGCGTGATAAACCGAGTAAAACCGCCAAAACAACACAGCAACGACCAGGAGAACAAATCCTCCAAGAGCTGCTAATTGGCCTGGCATGGAACGGTAGGTGAGCAAGTCACCTCTGAGGTAGTGGTCCCACTCTATGGCGACAATCACGGCCAGTGGAGGCAGGACGGGTAGAATATATCCCGCCAGTTTGCTCTCGCTTACTGAAAAGAAAGCCAAGGGCACTACTACCCACAACCACAGAAATAGGTCCGGCCGCTCAGAGGAACTGAGAAGATGAGAACGCTCGCGCCAGGCACGGAGGACGGCCGAGCCGAGGAAACAAACCCAGGGGAAAAAGCCCGTCGCCAAAACAACCAGGTAGTACCAGAAAGGTTGTGAGTGATGGTGGATGTTCGTTACAAAGCGCGCCAGATGGTGGTTGATCCAGAAGGTCGCTACAAAGCCATATCCGTTTTCCTGCCACACTTGCCAAAACCACGGTACCGCGGTCACCAAGAATAGAGCTGCCCCCAAGGCGATCCGGCCCCAGTTCCAAGGGACTTTCGGTGCGAGCAGAAAATAAAGGACAAAAACCGAGGCGAAGAGAACCGCCGCCACCGGACCTTTGGTCAACACAGCGAGGCCTAATGCCAAACCTGCGCCTGCCGTCCACAGGATTGAGTTGCTGCGAGTGGCTTGAAAGCCACAGACCATCGCCGCGCTGAGCATTGCCAACAGAGGCATATCGGTGCTGGCAGCACGAGCATAGACAAAAAAGAGGCCAGAGGTGCATAGAACCAGGACGGTAAAGACGGCGGCCCGGCTACCTGCTAAACCGAAGGTGAGCACAGCCATAGTCAGCAGCGTCACAAGGGCCAGAGCCGCCACTGGGAGCCGTGCTGACCATTCGTGAACTCCAAAGAGTTGAAAGCTTCCCGCCTCGAGCCAAAACAACAAGGGAGGTTTTTCCAACCAGGGAAGGAAATTCAAGGTCGGCGTCACGTAGCTGCCACGCAGGTTCATCTCCTCGCCAATGCGGGCATAACGAGGCTCATCAGCACCAACAAAGGCCAGGTTACCAAGCTGATAAAACAGGCTCAGATAGACGACACTCCCGCAAAACAGCGCCACCAACCACCGCTGAGACACGGACGCCATTGTAAGAGCAATAGAGCAGAAGAGCAAAAGAGCAAAAGAGAGCGGAGTTGAACATTCCACTCTCTTTTGCTCTTTTCTCTACGCCAAGCGCGCCGCGGGCGCGCTTCCGCGTTAGTACATCCCGCCCATATCACCGTGCGGAGACGGAGCTGCCGCCTTTTCCTCTTCCGGTACTTCCGTGACCAGGGCTTCTGTCGTCAAGAGCAAACTCGCAATGGAAGCTGCGTTTTGCAAAGCGGTGCGAGCCACCATGGTGGGATCGATGACGCCTGCTTCCACCAGGTTTTCATACTCCTCTGTTTCAGCGTTGAAACCGAAGTTGGGATCGTCGCTTTCAGCGACTTTAGCCACCACAATGGCACCTTCGTGACCAGCATTCTGGGCAATCAGGCGCAGTGGTTCCTCAAGCGCACGCCTGACGATGTTTACACCAGTTTGCTCATCCTCTTGCTCCAGCTTGAATTTTTCCAGGGTCTTCATGGCGCGCAGGAAAGCCACTCCGCCACCCACTACGATGCCCTCTTCAGCTGCCGCTTTAGTGGCATGCATGGCATCCTCAACGCGGGCCTTCCTTTCTTTCAGCTCTGTCTCAGTAGCCGCACCAACTTTGATTACGGCCACACCACCAACTAGCTTGGCCAGCCGCTCCTGCAGCTTCTCACGGTCATAGTCGGAGGTGGTCTCTTCGATCTGAGTGCGAATCTGTTTGACTCGACCAGCAATGTCCTCCTGCTCGCCGGCACCTTCAATAATGGTGGTGTTGTCCTTGTCAATGGTGACTTTCTTAGCCCGGCCAAGATCTTCAAGTCCTACGTTCTCCAACTTGATTCCAAGATCTTCGGAGATCACTTTACCGCCCGTCAAAGTCGCGACATCTTCCAGCATGGATTTCCTGCGATCACCGAAACCTGGCGCTTTCACAGCAGCGGCCTGCAGTGTGCCCCTCAACTTGTTAACCACCAGAGTCGCCAAAGCCTCTCCTTCGATGTCCTCGGCCACCACCAGGAAGGGTTTACCGGTCTTCGCCACCTGTTCCAACAGCGGCAGCATATCCTTCATGGAGCTGATCTTCTTCTCGTGCAAAAGAATGTAGACGTCCTCGAGAGTAGACTCCATACGCTCCGGGTCAGTCACGAAGTAAGGGGAGAGATAGCCGCGATCAAACTGCATACCCTCAACAACTTCCAAAGACGTCTCGATCGTTTTGGCTTCTTCTACGGTGATGACGCCATCTTTACCAACCTTCTTCATGGCTTCGGCAATGATCTCGCCGATGGTTCGGTCGTTGTTGGCGGAGATCGCTCCCACCTGAGCGATCATGTCACCCTTGACGGGGTTGGAGAGCTTTTTGATGTCCTCAACGGCTTTGTCGACCGCCTTCTCAATGCCGCGCTTCAAGGCCATCGGATTGGCACCGGCGGTGACCGTCTTGAGCCCCTCGCGGACCATGGCCTGCGCAAGAAGGGTCGCCGTAGTGGTTCCATCACCAGCCACATCACTGGTCTTGCTGGCCACTTCACGAAGCATGGCAGCACCAACTTTCTCCAGACCCTCCAGCTCAATCTCCTTGGCCACCGTGACCCCGTCCTTGGTGACCACCGGAGAGCCGAATTTCTTCTCTAAAACAGCATTGCGACCCTTGGGGCCAAGTGTAATCTTGACCGCATCGGCCAATGTGTTCACGCCTCGAATCAAAGCTCGGCGGGCGTCCTCGCCATGAGTTACCTCTTTAGCTGCCATATGTCTTCTCCTTTTTTCTTGAAATTTTACAAACTCTTAAACTCTAAATTTTTCCTACTCTTTTCTCCGCCTTTGCTCCTTTATGCCTTAACTTTAGCCTTCTTTCCGACCAAAACCCCCAAAACCTCATCTTCGCGCATGATCAGGTACTCCTCATCATCCAACTTCACTTCCGTTCCCGCATACTTTCCAAAGAGGATCCGATCTCCCTCCTTCACCGACATTTTAAGTTTCTGCCCACTGTCGAGAACCTTTCCCTCTCCCACAGCAACGACCTCACCCTCTTGAGGTTTTTCCTTGGCGGTATCGGGAATGACAATCCCACCCCGAATCTCCTCTTCTTCGACGTCAAATCGCTTGACCAGAATTCGATCTTGTAAAGGTTTAATCTTCATATGATCAGTCACTCCTTTCTTACTGTAAGTTCAAAAACAATCTAAATCTTAGGTTTGTAGAATCTAAACCTGACAATCAATCTGTTGCTATATTAGCACTCTCCCGGGGAGAGTGCTAATATAGCAACACTCTCTTTCCGGTGTCAAGTAGTCATATAAGACAACATTTTTCTCAATTCAAGTTTCGCTGGTCAGAATCTTGGCTTAAAATAAAAAGCTGAGATTGATCAGGTTTTTCCTTCAACCCGAGAAATGCAGGACGAGATGCATTCCCAACAGGAAGTCGGCATGAAGACACTCGACCTACCTGGAATTCGCAAGGTACATCGAGGAAAAGTCCGGGAGCTGTTTGGCCTGAACGGCCAGCTTCTCATGGTTGCGACGGATCGGATTTCTGCCTTTGACGTGGTACTGCCCAATGCCATCCCTAAAAAAGGAAAAGTCTTAACCCAGCTTTCCTCCTTCTGGTTTGGCCAGCTAAAAGAAATCGTCGACAATCACCTGATATCCGATCAAGTGCGGGATTTTCCAATTTCGCTGCAGTCTTTCAGGGAACAACTTGCAGGTCGCTCGATGCTGGTTCGCAAGTGTCGTCCCCTTCCCATTGAATGTGTGGTGCGCGGGTATCTGGCCGGATCAGGCTGGAAAGAATATTGCCAGAGTGGAACCATCTGTGAGATCCAGTTGCCCCGCGGACTGCGCCAGTCGGAGGAGCTGCCCCAACCGATCTTTACCCCTGCTACCAAAGCAACAAGTGGCCATGACGAGAACATCAGTTTTGAACGCGCGACAGAGATCCTCGGAGCTGACTTAGCGAAGCAGGTCCGAGACTTAAGCCTTCAGATTTATAATCGAGCTCGGGAATACGCTCTGCAGAGAGGTATTATCGTTGGTGACACCAAGTTCGAGTTCGGTCTGGAAGGGTCTCGTCTACTGCTCATTGACGAGGCCCTGACACCCGATTCTTCTCGATTCTGGCCTGCTGATCGTTATGAACCCGGGAAATCTCAGGCTTCCTTTGACAAACAGTTCATCCGCGATTTTCTGCAGACGCTGGATTGGGACAAGACTCCGCCGGCACCCCAACTGCCCGACTCTATCGTGGAGGCTACCTCAAGGCGCTACCTAGAGGCTTACCATCGGCTAACGGGGAAAGACCTGGATGAAGGTTCATAACCTTTGTTGACGTCCATGCCTGCCCCACCGCTACCGCCAGTGAGGTCAGAGTCAGCCGGTGGCTCGCCCCGCGCAAACATGCAGCGAGATTGGTTCGGGCGAGCCACCGGCTGGCCCCTACAGAGGGCACCGCGAAAATACAACCGCGCATCACGTCAATTCGCTAGTTTGCGCG
>JALLON010000086.1 GCA_027717925.1 Acidobacteria bacterium AH-259-G07
CCAGCACCACAGCACCAGTTGACAGCAGAAAAAGAGCTAGCTACAATGATGGGTGAACAAAAGGTGAAACTATGGTGGTCTGCGCTTCATCTCTCAAAGGGGCAGCGCTTAGGGAAAAAGCACATACAGAATTTCTCCCCACGGGTATTCAGCCCTTGGACCTTTTGCTCTCAGGCGGGATCCCGCGTGGGCAAATGACAGAGATCGTAGGGTCCCTTTCCAGTGGGAAAACCAGCCTTCTTCTTTCAATCTTGGCTCAAGCCACCACACGAGGAGAACTGGTTGCTTACATTGATTCCTTCGCTTCACTGGATCCGGCTTTTGCTCGAAAAGCAGGCGTGGACCTGCAGCGCCTACTTTGGATCCGTAGTGAAACTTCCCTTTTGCCGGAGAAAGCCTTACAAGCAGCTGACATTTTGGCCCGGGCAGGCGGTTTCGGGGTGGTGGCACTCGATCTGGAGACCCAAGCAAGAAAGGCCAATCGTGGAGTCGTCAGAAAAATCTCTTTCCATTGCTGGTTCAGGTTGAAACGTGCTGTGGAGGGGACAGCCACGATTTTACTGGTATTGGGAAATGAAGCGGCAGCCGGAAGTGCAGCATCTGTGGTGATCTCTCTTCGACGACGTAAAGCTCAGTGGTGTTCCACCACTGAAAATTCACCTACCAGGCACGCCTGTCTCAGGCATGCCTGTCTCTTGTGTGGTATTTGCAGTGAAGTTGAACTGCTTCGAGGTAAAAACCCCAATCATGCCACGCTTTATTGCCATTTTTAGCTCCAATCCGTTCCACGCCCTCGCTATTGCTCAGACACTCTCTCCCCGTATCGAAATTTATCCTCCAGATGGACTCCTTCTAGAGGTTGCAGCTCGATATGAACGGCAGACTCTCAAGAGACTACTTCAGGAAACAGAGACCACTAGTCAGCTGAAAACTGGAATCGCTTCTACACGAATCGCTGCGCTTTTTGCGGCCAAAACTCGATCCGGGACAGTTGTTCCGCCCGGTAAGGAACGTGATTTTCTGGCATCTTTACCCGTGAACTTACTCTCCCTGATAACCCAGGAAGCCGATCGTAAACTTCTTCTGACATTTTTCCAATGGGGGATCCGTACTCTGGGCGAGCTGGCAGCCCTGCCGGAAGGAGAATTGGTTGCACGCCTGGGCCAAGCAGGACTTCGTCTGCAGAAAATGGCACGCGGCGAAGACACCGAACTTTTCCAATCCTATGTGGAGGGACCTCATTTTGAAGAAAGTCAGGAACTGGAATGGACACTGGATTCGCTGGAACCGCTCACTTTTATCCTGGGAGGAATCCTGGAGCGGCTCTGTGCTCGCCTTCAGAGCCATGGTTTGGCCGCTGATTCTCTCCGGCTCGTCTTGCGACTGGACAATCACACTTCCTACAAACGAACCCTCCGCTTGGCTTTTCCCATGCGGGATCCAAAAGTTCTCCTTTCACTTCTGCGTTTAGATCTTCAATCCCATCCCCCCAACTCGGCTATTGTGGGAGTTTTGCTTCAAGCAATCCCAGCTCCTCCACGGGTCATTCAACATTCACTGCTTGAACCTCCTGTTCCCAGCCCCGAGAAGTTGTCCCGTACTCTGGGCCGGCTAAGCGCGCTGCTCGGAGAGAACAATATCGGGTCTCCCATTTTGCTGGATACTCATCGTCCGGATGCGATCGTGGTGGAACCCTGGCCGTTAGCGCAAAAGAGCAAACGTGCTTCGCGCGTAGAGCAAAAGAGCAATAGAGCAATAGAACAGAAGAACAGAAGAGCAGAAGAGCAGAGGGAAGACATTCGGCATTCGGCATTCGACATTCAAAATTCGCCCCGGCTTTCCCTGCGAAGATTCCGGCCCCCCAAAGCAACAAGCATTCGATCCGATCAGATTGTGGTTTGTGCCGGACCCTGGCGCTCTTCTGGAGATTGGTGGACAGGAACGTCTCACGAATGGTCACGTGATGAGTGGGACGTGGAGCTGCTGGACGGATCAATATGCCGGATCTACTGGGATCATCGCAAAAAGACCTGGTTTCTGGAAGGGATTTACGATTGACAACTGACAGCTGACATAGATGCGCAGATAACAGACCACAGACCTTGAGCAACGTGCCACCAGCTGAGCGGTGGTTCTATTGCTCTGTTGTTCTATTGCTCTATTGTTCTCGGCGCGAAGCGCCGGTCAACCATGTCCTACATCGAGCTCCACACTTGCAGTGCTTTTAGTTTCCTGGAGGGGTCTTCTCCTCCAGAAGAACTGGTGGAAGAAGCTGCACGTCTGGATTATCCGGCCCTGGCTTTACTGGATCGTGACGGAGTTTACGGTGCACCGCGTTTTTACAAAGCCTGCCGTGAAGCAGGACTCCGACCCATTGTGGGAGCGGAGATCACCCTGGAAGATTCGGGGCGGGGGTCATACCTGACCCCCGTCTCCTCCTGCCGCCTTCCCCTGCTGGTTGAAAACCGGACCGGTTATGAAAATCTCTGCCGTCTGATCACCCGCATGAAGTTGCGCTCAAAAAAGGGAGAAGGAGCGGTCCGTCTCAATGAGATCGAAGAATTCGCTTCCGGCCTCGTTTGTTTGACTGGTGGTGCTGCAGGACCGCTAAGAGTCGCATTGAAGCGAAGCGGTCCTCAAGGAGCACTTCGCTGTCTCCATCGACTCAGGGAAATTTTCGGTCCGGATGGACTTTATGTGGAACTGCAGCGTCATTTCGACCGGCGGCAAGAGGAGTCTAACCAGGCCTTGATCGAACTGAGCCGCCGTCTTGGGATTCCTCTGATGGCCGGCAACGGGGTCCGTTATGCTGAGGCTGGTGGTCGTCCTCTGCTGGATATTCTCAACTGCATTGGTCACAAAACGACTCTGGACGAAGCGGGGAAGTTGTTGAATCGAAATGCAGAATGTCATCTGAAAGCACCTGCCCAGATGGAGTGGCTCTTCGCAGATTTGCCCCAAGCCGTGGCTCACACTGAAGAACTTTCACAACGGCTCAACTTCACCCTGAAGGACTTGGGTTATCGCTTCCCGGAATATCCTGTCCCCTCCGGAGAGAGCATGATCAGTTATCTGCGAAAGCTCACCGACGAGGGAGCACGACAGCGTTACCGTCCTTATCATGAACGGGCTCGTCGGCAGATTGCACGAGAGTTAGATCTCATCGAAAAACTGGATTTGGCCGGCTATTTTTTGATCGTCTGGGACATTGTTTGCTTCTGCCGCCGGCACGATATCTTGGTACAGGGCCGTGGATCGGCTGCCAACAGCGCCGTCTGTTACAGCTTAGGCATTACGGCCGTTGATCCGGTGGGCATGGACCTGTTGTTTGAGCGATTTCTCTCTGAAGAGCGAGGTGAATGGCCGGATATTGATCTGGATCTTCCCAGCGGTGATCGACGGGAGCGCGTCCTTCAGTACGTCTACGATCGTTACGGCAGGTGCGGTGCAGCCATGACGGCCACCGTGATCACTTACCGGGGGCGCAGTGCCGTCCGCGAAGTCGGAAAAGTTCTAGGATTTCCACCCGAAACGCTGGATCGTCTCTCCCGCCTCATGAACGCCTGGAGAGCAGAGAGCCTTGGAGAAGAACTGTCCGAGCGATTCAAAGAAGCCGGTTTGGATCTTTCTGATCCACGAGTCAAAAGCTTTCTCAAACTGTGGATGCAGATTCAAGACCTTCCCCGTCATCTGGGACAGCACACGGGAGGCATGGTCATCGCTCAGGGACACTTGGATGCGGTGGTTCCGCTGGAAAATGCCACCATGCCGGGTCGGAGAGTCGTGCAGTGGGACAAAGAGGATTGCGCCGATCTGGGGATCATTAAGGTTGATCTGCTGGGATTAGGAATGATGGCCGCACTGCAGGATTCGCTGCAGCTGATTCGCCAGTCCGGCTCTGAACTGGACCTGGCTCACCTTCCTGCGGATGATCCTCGGGTCTACGCCATGCTGCAAAAAGCCGATACGATTGGAGTGTTTCAGGTAGAAAGCCGAGCTCAGATGGCGACCTTGCCTCGCTTGAAGCCACGCTGTTTTTACGATTTGGTGGTACAAATCGCCATCATCCGTCCGGGGCCCATTGTGGGTCAGATGGTTCATCCTTACCTGAAACGCCGGGCAGGACTCGAACCGGTAACCTATCCGCATCCTTCCCTGAAGCCTATCCTGAAGCGAACCTTGGGAGTTCCTGTATTTCAGGAACAACTGCTTCGAATCGCCATGGTGGCTGCTGGATTTACCGGAGGCGAGGCCGAAGAATTAAGGCGCGCCTTGGGTTTTAAAAGATCCGAGGCCCGCATGCAAAAAATCGCGGTCAGGCTGCGCCAGGGTTTAAAGCGCAGTGGGATTAGCGGAGAGCCCGCCGAAACGATCATCCGTTACATTCGCTCTTTTGCCCTTTACGGTTTCCCGGAATCGCACTCTGCCAGCTTTGCTCTACTGGCCTATGCCAGCGCTTACATCAAAGTCCATTACCCGGCCGCCTTTTATGCTGCCCTGTTAAATAATCAGCCCATGGGCTTTTATCATCCGGCGACACTGGTCAAAGATGCCCAGCATCATGGCCGGCGCATCAAGGCCATCGATGTTTTGAAATCCAATTGGCTCTGCAGCATTGAAGAGGATGGATCCCTCCGGCTGGGATTGATGTACGTGGCGGGACTGCGGGAAGAGGCCGGAAAGGCTATTGAACGAGAGCGGCAGAAGCGTCCTTTCAGTGGCATTGATGATCTGCGCCGGAGAACCGGATTGAGAAAGCCGGAAATGGCCACGCTGGCTGAGATTGGGGCTCTCAATGGCTTTGGGATGAAACGGCGACAAGCCCTCTGGCAAGTCGAAAAAGCCTGCCGCCCTGGCGGCCCGCTGTTCGCCCGGCTGGACTCCTCTACGGAAGAGCCAGATTCTCCCTTACGCGAGATGTCCGACTCCGAACGTCTGATTGCAGATTACTGCGGAACGGGTCTGACCCTGGGCCCTCATCCCATGGCCCTGCAGCGCTTCAAACTGGCTCGCATGAGAGTCCTTCAAGCCTCTCAACTTTCACGTCTGCGCCGCGGGGCGAAAGTGCGTGTGGCAGGTGGGGTCATCGCTCGCCAGCGGCCCCAAACGGCTCGAGGTTTCCTTTTCATGAGCCTGGAAGATGAAACAGGCATTTCCAATATCGTTATTGATCCAGACTTGTTTGATCAGAACCGTTTGGTTCTACTCAATGAGCCCTTCATCCTGGTGGAAGGCATCCTACAAAATCAAAATAACGTCACCTCGATCCGGGCCCAGAAATTCCAAGCCATCCAGGGGATCGACATCGACCTCTGCTCCCGCAACTTCTGCTGACACGAATCTTTACGTCATCCCAGGCAAAAGCGCGTGGGCAAGGCTATGACTAGTCAGTTAGACTGGTTACGTGCGAACCCATGTGCTGCTTAGCGCGTTTTATAAGGCAAGCGCAAGCTCGCAAGATTCTTGACTGTGTCGTACTCCGGGTCTTTGTGCACGAGTTGGGCATCCAGCAGCCTGGCCAGCCCGCAAATCCAGGCATCGGCCACGGACAACCGGGTAGTGGCCTTTATTCTAGCCGCTTCTTCCCTCCACAGTCGTGTGGATTCATTCAACTGCACTGGCCAAACCTTGATCATCCGGATAACCTTCTGGGCCTCCGCCTGACCGTTTTTCCGTATTAGCAGATAGTGCAGCTCCATTAGAGCCATGAAGGGGAGATGCACGGTGGAATTTCTGCTGCTCTGTTTTTTCTGACCCTTGACAGCAACGATTCTCAGCACCGTATCGGCTCCCTCTTCATCGTTGAGCACCGTCAGAAGGGCCGAGGTGTCCAGCACGTAGGAGGGCACCTATATTTTCTTCCGTTTCTGCTCTTGCTTTCTCTGCCGCCCTCGCTCCGTAAGCAAACTCTGAGTCGTGGGACCGCGTCCTTTGAGGATCCCCCTAGTCGCCTGAACCGGGTCAGATGGAATGGGGTAGACCATGATAATTCCGTCCTTTATTTCCCATTCCAACTTCATCCGAGGTTCGATTTTCAGAGCCTCTCGAATCCGGCGAGGAATAACTGTCTGCCAGCGTACGGAAACGGTTGAGCGCATGATATTCCTCCATTTACAAGATAAAATCAGCAATCACAAGATTATTATGCCATCCCTTTGTTTTTGTGTCAAAGCCCGCAGACTTCCCCTTTGCGATTTGGGGCGAGAACCTATGAATAATCCGGGCTAATGTGATTTAATGTTGAGGAAACTCCACTTCATTTTCTGAAATTCGAGTAGTTGCGCTCTGGGATAAGTGAGTTATGGCGGTTTTCCAGTCGCGAGGGGACAAAAAGTGACAACTCCGCTCGTAATTGGGCTCAACGCCGCCATTGTGGCCGTCACGCAGGAAGTTCCGCGGATCTTAACGGTAAAACGTCCGGACCACTCTCTAGCGTTACCAGGAGAGATGGTCTCTGAAGACGGGGCATTCCTGGATGCTCTTCCTTTCGGTCCTTTAGACGCTCGTGCCGATCCCACCCTGGAACTAGGACTTCGAGGCTGGGTGCGGGAGCAAACCGGAATAGAGCTGGGTTATGTCGAACAGCTCTACACCTTTGGCGACCGCAATCGCGATCCGGAGGAGCATGAGGGAGGAGCACGGGTCATTTCCGTAGCCTATCTGGCCCTGGTGAGAGAGAGACAACTTTTCGGGGCCGCGGAGGCGAGCTGGCGTGATTGGTATGGGTACTTCCCCTGGGAAGATTGGCGCTTAACGCGCCCATCCATTATTGATCGGGAAATCGCACCGTCTCTTGCCCAGTGGGTGGCAGCAGCCAGCCAGCCTGCGACTCGGCGCCGCTGCCAGGAGAGAGTCGACATCGTTTTCGGACTCAATGGTGCTGCCTGGGACGAAGAGCGAGTATTAGAACGCTATGAACTCCTGTATGAGGCGGGCTTCGTTGCCGAGAAGGCTCGTGACAGGATGCTGAGGACGAAGCTGCAACCAGGATCTCAAAACAGGCACAGTCCGTCTCCCTCACAAACGGAAACACCTTCTCTCGGCCGACCCATGGCGCTGGATCACCGTCGAATTCTGGCTACCGCACTGGGCCGGCTGCGGGGCAAAATCAAGTATCGGCCGGTGGTCTTTGAACTACTTTCTTCCACCTTTACCTTGCTTCAACTTCAGCGAGTCGTGGAAGCTCTTGCCGGAGTTCGGCTGCACAAGCAGAACTTTCGCCGGCTCGTCGAGAAAGGAGGCCTGGTGGAAAGAACCGGCCAGTTCGACCCAGAAACCGGCGGCCGACCAGCTGAACTCTTCCGCTTCCGCCGCGAAGTGCTCCGGGAGCGCCTGGCCCCGGGCGTGGGTCTTCCGGGTGCCATCAGATCACTGGAATCATGAACAGAGGAGCAAGTAAGGCTTCAGTGACGCTGGGTGATGGTGGTTGGTAAGTTATTTTGGCCCACGGAAACACACGGAATCAGCTCTTTTCGTGTCATTCCGTGAGCCGAAATAACCGTCTACATCCAGCATCCCCCCACTGAAGCATTCCGAAAAAGAAGAGCAATAATAAAACCTTGACTTCGGCGGCGCTATGTAGATATACTCAGCCTTAGCATAAGGCGGATTGACAGGTCGGCAAAAGCCGGCCAATTCTTTTAATATGCTCCTTTATGCTCAGCTTGAGTATAAAGAGCAAGGAGTATGTCAATGAGTACATTGCAGGGATCTGAGTTGTCTAGCGGGAGAGCTGGTCTTGCTTATACATCAGAGGTGGCACGGGCCACCGCGCCAATTTACGAACGCTTACATGGGGTCATCCCCCAGATAGAATGGCCTGTTCATGCTCCCCTTATTGCTGCCATTAACGAACTCAAGCGACTGCGCAGCGCGATTATCCTGGCTCACAATTACCAGACGCCGGAAATCTTCCACGGCGTGGCTGACTTGACGGGTGACTCGCTGGCGCTGGCTCGACAAGCGGTGGACACTGATGCTGATGTGATCGTTCTTTGCGGTGTTCATTTCATGGCTGAGACGGCCAAATTAGTGAATCCGGAAAAAACCGTCCTTATCCCTGACTTCGAGGCCGGATGCTCGCTGGCCGCGTCCATTACCGCCGAGGATGTCCGTCTGCTGCGCCAGCGATATCCAGGAGTCCCGGTCGTGACCTATGTGAATACCTCCGCCGCAGTGAAGGCGGAATCAGATATATGCTGTACTTCGGCCAATGCCCTTAAGGTGGTGGAGTCGCTGGGCAGCGAGCGGGTTATCTTCTTACCGGACGAGTTTCTGGGCAACTACATTGCTTCACAGACAAAAGTAAAGCTGATCATTTGGAAGGGCCATTGCGAGGTACACGAGCGCTTCACGGCCGAGGATCTTTGCGTCTACCGGCAGCAGTATCCTGATATTCAAATCTTGGCCCATCCAGAGTGTCCTCCCGATGTCTTGGTTGAAGCGGACTTCATCGGATCCACTTCGGGCATGATTCGCCACGTTGGAGAAGAACGGCCCCAGCGCGTCGTCATGATCACAGAGTGCTCGATGAGCGATAATGTGGCCGTGGAGTATCCGGAAATTGAATTTATACGCCCCTGCAATCTCTGCCCTCACATGAAGAGAATCACCTTGCCTAAAATCCTCAGATCGCTGCAGGACTTGGAGTATAGGGTCGAGGTAGAACCCGAGGTCGCTGATGGTGCCCGCCGCTCACTCGAACGAATGCTGGAAGTGGGACGCAGCTGACAACTGACAACACAACTGACAACAAACAACAGACCACAAACGACACAACTGACAGTTGACAGAATCCAGAAGTCAGAATCCAGAATCCAGAAGACTCAAAACTTATGTCGGCCTCCCGCATTAGATTAACGGCAAGCAGGCGGGGTTGGAGCCGTGACTTTTCCTTGTCTGCATGATTATTCTTGAGGACTTCTGGATTCTGACTTCTGGATTCTGTCAACTGTCAGCTCTCTGTGGTCTGTTGTCTGTTTGTCTGTTGTCTCCTCATCCACTACCATTCCAAGGAGACATAACGCAAAAGATGCCCATGAGAACCCCGCCAATAGGTGTACTGATAATGGCTTATGGAAGTGCGCCTTCACTGGATGATGAAGCCATATTTGGATATCTGCGACATATTCTCCAGTACTACCGCAAGACAGATCCCAAGCAGGAAGAATTTCAACACTTGAAGGAGCGCTACCAGGCCATAGGTGGTTCGCCTCTTTACAGCATTACCGAGAATATTATCCGGGCCGTCCAAAGTGCCTTTGCCCTGAGGTCTCCTGAGCGTTTTCGAGTCTACATGGCGATGAAACACTCGTCTCCCTTTATCGAGGACGTTGTCAGTCGAATGGCCCAGGACGGTGTAGAACAGGGCATTGCCGTAGCTTTGGCTCCATTTCGCTCTCGCTTGAGCACGGATGCATATTACCGGCTTGTTCGGGAAACAAACACCCGATTAGACAAGCCCATCTTGTGGTCTTTTGTAGACGATTGGAATCTTCATCCTCTCTTCTTGCAGCTCTGGCAAAATCGGATTGAGGACGCGCTGCATCTGCATGATCAGAGTCCAGCACTGATTTTCACCAATCACAGCCTGCCTGCCCAAATTCGCGAGTGGAAAGATCCGTACCCTGATCAGTTTGAGGCGACAGCAAAGGCACTAGCGGAAAAATGTCATCTATCAAAGTGGACGCTCGCCTATCAGAGCGAAGGTGGCGGCAATCAACCCTGGCTTGGGCCGGACCTGGCAGCAGTGCTGCAAGAATGGAACGGTCGAGGGCATGAGAGGTTTTTAGTCGCTCCCATAGGGTTCCTGATGGATCATCTGGAAACCCTTTACGACTTAGATGTAGAGGCCCGGTCGGAAGCAACGGAGATGGGTATTGAACTTTCCCG